>NZ_JAVRBS010000026.1:0-116288 GCF_034531155.1 Nostoc sp. ChiVER01
CTTTAGCGATGGCTACGCCCGCCGAAGGCATCGCAGAACTTTTCGGTCTACTGACTTTACGTTGGTAGATTAAATAGTTGTTACCTAAGTAAAGTTGCACTCCACATGATTCGCCTGTTACTGGTGGACGATCAAAGTTTAATCTGCCAAGGTCTGAAAGCCATGCTCACGCTGGAACCAGATTTGCAAGTGGTAGGAACTGCTGATAACGGTGAAACAGCCATTGAGCAGGTAGCTGCTTTACAGCCTGATGTGGTATTAATGGATGTACGGATGCCTGTAATGGATGGTAGAGAAGCTACACGGATTATCTGTCAGCAGTATCCAAATACCAAAGTCTTAGTTTTAGTACATTTGATGACGAGCGCTATGTCGCTCAGTCCATCCGTGCGGGAGCGAGGGGCTATTTACTCAAGGATATGCCTTCCCAAGAATTAGCGCAAGCGATTCGCTTTGTTCATTCTGGATATACTCAACTAGGGCCAGGACTAATGGAAAAGCTAATGGCTAACGTCCCAGATCCAGATGTTGTTACACCAAAGCCAGTCCAGAAAGAATTAACTGAGTTAACCCCACGGGTACAAGATGTATTGCGTTTGATTGCTCAAGGCTTGACTAATCGTGAAATCGCTGAACAACTTTACGTTGCTGAAGGAACGGTCAAAACCCATGTGACTCACCTTTTAAACCGCCTTAATTTCCGTAACCGATCGCAAATGGCAATTTATGCTAACTCTGTTTATGGTGTTTAAATTTTTTTGGATAATTTATGTACTGGAGCGTAGGCGTAGCCCGCCGTAGGCATCGTCACTGAATAAAAGCTAAATTTAAATAGGTACTGGATTTTTTAATTGCTATGCTGGCAAGCTACATTGACCAAGCGATGGAACTAGCGGTTTATGAGATCATTGAAGATGATCAAACTTTTTGGGGTGAAATTCCAAATTTACAAGGAGTCTGGGCTAATCATAAAACGCTAGAAGGATGTAGACGGGAATTAAGAGAAGCTTTAAGTGATTGGCTAGCGCTACGGTTACATTTGGGGTTAACGATTCCTGTAATTGTTGGTATCAACCTCAATGAACTGACCAAACCTGTATAAAAATGTCTAGATTAACCCCTGTTTCTTGGCGTGATTTAGTAAAACGTCTGCAAGAGTTAGGTTTTGAAGGCCCCTATGCAGGAGGAAAGCACCCACAAATGCGGCGAGGTGATGTTACTGTAATTATCACCAATCCTCATGAAGGGGATATTAGTGTGGGTCTATTATCGCGGCTATTGCGACAAGCTGGAGTTTCTCGTGAAGAATGGTTAGGTGAGTGAAAATCTAAAAGTGTATTAAACTCTGCAATTTTTACCTTAAGTTGTAATCAAGAGTATTAGTAAAAGTATAATTTTAGCATTTTTGGAGTTGATCATGCTTAAGCAACTCATTCTCGAAAATTGGAAAAGTTTCCGTTATGCGGAGCTTCCACTTGACCCGTTAACTGTCCTCATTGGGACAAATGCGAGTGGTAAGTCCAATGTGGTTGAGGCTTTGGAATTTTTACAAAGAATTGCTAGAGGTGAGAATATTGAAGCAGCTTTAGCAGGAGATAGAACACTTCCATCTCTTCGCGGTGGTATAGAGTGGGCTGCACTTAAACCTGAAACTCAGTTTACATTAAAAACCTTAATTCAGGCAGAGGATGAAAATACTGATTACCTTTATAGCATTAGAGTACAAACTAAACCTATTGCTCAGATTTTGATGGAAGATATAATAGAGCCTCAAAATGAAATTAATAAAAATAACAAGAAAGAAGATTTGGATAAAAAATATATTTCCAATAAATCTTTACTTCCAAGTATTAAAAAACAGTTAATTTCTTACTACAAAGTTAAAGATAATATTAATCAAACGAAAAATTCCCTTAATTTAGATTTTGCAAAACTTATTGACAATTCCTCATTATTAATAAATTTAAATGAGAAAGATATAGAAAAATTAAAAAAATTCCTAGTGGAGAATCATTAATTGCATCTGTCAACGAAAGCATTCAACTCCTAGAAGATGTAAAGTCAAAACTTATAGAGCATTTTGATAATAGAGATAAACAAATTGACTCATTGATTCATCCATTATTGAAAGAATATGACTTGGTTGTT
Organism: Nostoc sp. ChiVER01; assembly: GCF_034531155.1. Taxonomy (NCBI): domain Bacteria; kingdom Bacillati; phylum Cyanobacteriota; class Cyanophyceae; order Nostocales; family Nostocaceae; genus Nostoc; species Nostoc sp. ChiVER01. Next base: position 2,149 of record NZ_JAVRBS010000026.1, read on the forward strand.
GATAGCATTGAAAATATTTTTTTTATAAATCCAATTCCCTCTAAAATGCGGGATTATTCATCAATCTCTGATGTCTTGGAAAGTGACGCATCAAATATAGCTGGTGTACTTACTGGTTTACCTGATGAGCGTAAAGTAGAAGTAGAAGCAGCGCTATCTGCCTATGTAAAGAATTTACCAGAAGGCGATATTAAAAAAGTATTTGCAGAAGCAGTTGCTCCCCTTAAAACTGAGGCGATGCTTTATTGTGAAGAAGAATGGAAACCTGGAGAGACGATATTAATAAATGCTAAAACTATGTCTGATGGAACTCTCCGCTTTCTAGCAATTATTACAGCACTACTTATCAGACCAGAAGGCAGTCAACTAGTAATTGAGGAAATAGATAATGGCCTTCATCCCTCGCGTGCAGAATTACTGGTAAGAATACTGCGAGAAATAGGCAGCAAAAGAAAAATTGATATTTTACTGACCACCCATAACCCAGCTTTGCTTGATGCTTTAGGGCCAGAGATAGTTCCTTTTGTGGTTGTTGCACACCGCGATAAAGAAACTGGAGAAAGCAAACTTACACTTTTAGAAGATATTGAAAATCTTCCTCTTTTACTTGCATCAGGGACTTTGGGCAGATTAGCAACCAAAGGCGCAATTGAAAAGAGCCTTTCTGATAATAAATAAAACAAAATATGAGAAAGGTTCTGATTATTGATACATCAATACTCTGTGTTTACTTGGGTGTTCCTGGTAAAGAGACTTGTGGTTCTGATAATGATAAGTGGGATAAAAAAAGAGTTGAAGCCCGTTTTCAGGAAGAAGAAAAACAAGGTGCAAAGTTTATACTACCAATAGCAACAATTATAGAAACTGGTAATCACATTGCACAAGCTAACTCTAAGCGATATGAAATTGCTCAAGCTTTCGGTAATATTTTAGTGAAAGTAGCAGATGGAGTTATACCTTGGGGAGTTTTTGAAACTCAAGTAGGTGAACTTTGGAATTCAGAACAATTGAAACAGTTGGCTACTGAATGGCCTACTCTAGCATCTAGAAAGATTTCTATCGGAGATGCGACAATTAAGACTGTGGCTGAATATTACGCCAAAACCAGTAGCACATTTCAAGTAGAAATTTTTACCGACGATGGAGGACTCAAGGCTTATGAACCAGCTAATCCAGCACCTACGCGTCGTAGCAGCCGGACAAAAGGGTAAAATATTTTTGAGCGATCGCCCCTTACCTCTAACATCACGTTATCATCGGATATTGTGGAATTTCCGTGCGTAACTCGATAGCATCTATGACCGCCTCTCACTCTGAAACTCCATCTCCCAAGCCGGATGCAAGTACTTTTATTTCTGACCATCAACAGGTGGATCGCAGTAAGCTAAGTCAAATGTACTTGCACTATGTCGAGACGAAGGATAAATATCCTCACGCGGTATTGCTGTATCGGGTAGGAGATTTCTTTGAATGCTATTTCCAAGATGCTGTAAAACTAGCGCAAGAATTGGAATTAGTTCTCACTAGTAAACAAGCTGGAGAACAGGGACGAGTGGCGATGTCTGGTGTTCCGCATCACGCTTGGGAACGCTACGCGACGATGCTAGTAGAAAAAGGTTATGCAGTCGTAATTTGCGACCAAGTAGAAGATGCTTCTGAAGCTGCTGGTAGATTAGTGCGACGCGAAGTAACGCGCATCCTCACCCCAGGCACTTTGCTAGAAGAAGGAATGCTCAAATCAAGTCGCAATAATTACCTCGCAGCAGTAGTAATTGCGGCAAACCATTGGGGTTTAGCTTATGCAGACATCTCCACAGGGGAATTTCTTACAACTCAAGGTAGTGATTTAGAACATCTGACACAAGAGTTAATGCGCTTGCAACCTTCAGAGGTGCTGGTTCCAACAAATGCGCCCGATTTAGGTAGTTTGCTGCGTCCAGGAGAAACTTCGCCACATCTTCCCCAGTGTTTGCCACCATCATTTTGTTATAGTTTGCGATCGCAAGTACCATTTTCTCAAGGCGAAGCTAGACCTAGATTATTGCAGAAATTTAAGGTGCGATCGCTTGAAGGACTCGGTTGCGATCATCTTCCCCTCGCCGTTCGTGCGGCTGGCGGTCTTCTGGAATACTTGGAAGATACTCAAAAAGAAAACCCAGTTACCCTTCAAAGACTCCGCAGCTACACTGTCACCGATTATCTGATTGTTGATAATCAAACCCGCCGTAACCTGGAAATTACTCAAACCGTCCGGGATGGAACTTTTCACGGTTCTCTACTCTGGGCATTAGATAGAACTAATACAGCGATGGGTGGGCGTGCTCTACGGCGGTGGTTGTTGCAACCCCTAATAGATATTAAAGGCATTCGGGCACGTCTTGATACCATCCAAGAATTGATGGAAAATACACCACTGCGTCAAGATTTACGGCAGTTGTTACGCCAAATTTATGACCTAGAACGCCTGACGGGAAGGGCGGGTTCTGGTACAGCTAATGCTAGAGATTTAGTAGCTTTGGCAGATTCCCTTTCACGCTTACCAGAATTATCCAGCTTGGTAACTGAGGCGCGTTCTCCATTCCTCAAAGCTTTGCAGAAAGTCCCAACTGTGTTGGAAGAATTAGCACACAAGTTACACGCACATCTTGTGGAGTCGCCACCTATACTAATCAAAGAAGGCGGATTGATTCGCCCTAGTGTAAATCCCCTGTTGGATGAAAGAAAGGCAACTGTAGAAGCGGATCAGCAATGGATTGCCAATTTAGAAGTTGATGAGAGAGCTAAGACGGGAATTCCAACTTTGAAGGTAGGATTTAACAAAACTTTTGGTTATTATATCAGTATTTCCCGCAGCAAAGCTGACCAAGTACCCGCTAATTATATCCGCAAGCAAACCCTGACCAATGAGGAACGCTACATCACCCCAGATTTGAAGGAACGGGAAGCGCGGATTCTCACAGCGCGGGATGATTTAAATCAGTTGGAATATGAGATTTTTACAGCATTGCGGGAAGAGGTAGCACAAGAGGCGGAAGTGATTCGCAATTTATCTCGTGCAGTGGCGGCGGCAGACGTGTTGTGTGGTTTGGCTGAGTTAGCGGTGCATCAAGGGTACTGTCGTCCAGAAATGTTGTCAGGGAGGGAGATAAACATTGTTGATGGGCGTCATCCTGTGGTGGAACAGTCTTTACCTGCGGGTTTCTTTGTGCCGAATTCGACTCAATTGGGTCAAGAGTCATTAGTCATTAGTCATTTGTCATTAGCAGATGACCAAGAACAAATTGCAAATGACAATCCCGATTTGATCATCCTCACCGGGCCAAACGCAAGTGGCAAAAGTTGTTATTTGCGTCAGGTGGGATTAATTCAGTTAATGGCGCAGATTGGTAGTTTTGTACCAGCGAGGTTTGCTAGATTGGGAATATGCGATCGCATTTTCACCCGTGTAGGTGCAGTAGATGATCTTGCAACTGGTCAATCTACCTTCATGGTGGAGATGAATGAAACGGCGAATATTCTCAACCATGCCACATCTAGATCCCTAGTACTGTTAGATGAAATTGGTCGCGGAACGGCAACATTTGATGGTCTTTCTATAGCTTGGGCGGTGGCAGAATATATAGCAGTGGATATTCGGGCAAGAACTATTTTTGCTACTCATTACCATGAATTGAATGAATTGGCAAGTATTCTACCGAATGTGGCTAACTATCAGGTAACAGTGAAAGAATTACCTGACCAAATTATCTTTTTGCATCAAGTTCAACCGGGAGGCGCTGATAAGTCTTATGGAATTGAGGCGGGAAGATTGGCGGGTTTACCAGCCGTAGTTATTCAACGAGCAAAACAAGTGATGGGTCAAATTGAGAAACACAGCAAGATTGCGATGGGGCTGCAAAATCTGGATTGACATATCACCACATTTCTTTAAAATTTAGACCTATATTATTGCGTGTTTAGGCAGCCAAAATAGCACCAAAAGCGATAACAGTCCATAAATTGTTATCATGTAAGTACGTAATGTACATACCCTTGAAGATGAGTAACTCCTACAGCATTCGTAGTACTAAAATTGGTAACAGTGCAGGGTTTAGGCTACCGGCTGAGTTTTATCGGGAACATCCTCAGTTTGCCAATGCAGATGGTTGGATAGAGGTATTGTCGCCGGATACTGCAATTTTACGGATTTTAAAATCTGGTGATGATGAAGACGCCGAAGACTCAGTAATGATGCGGCTGTTTCTCGATTTTGTTATGGCAGAAGCGCTCAAAAATAACACACTGCAACCTTATACAACTGAAATGTCTGAGGCTGCCCGCGACCTAATTGTAGGTGTGGAATTAGACGATGAGTCATTAGAAGATGGCTAGTTTTGTCAGTAATGGATGGAGAGTTTATTTTCACCCACAACTATTTGCTACTCAATATCAAGAATTATTTGAGCGCGTTTCCCGTTTACGGGAGCAATTACCAGAGGCTGAATATAAAACCCATGCAACGGTAAAATTGTTTGCAGCAATTACTGTTGCAATTGAAACTAAGATTCCCTCTGATCCGTTTGCAAGTCATTTTGCCTTGACAGGGGCGTTAAAACGCTATGGACGGGTGAAAAAGATGGGTTTACCGGAACGGTATCGGCTGTTTTTTAAGGTGTTTGATACGGAACAGTTGAAAGTAATTGTAATTTTGTGGTTAGGGTTTCCACGTAAAGAGGGGGCGAAAAATGACTGCTACCAGGTGTTTACTAAGATGGTTGAACAAGGGAAATTTCCAGACACTTTAGATGAGTTGTTGAAAGATTATGAGATAACGGATGATTAAAAGAGCAAGAGAGTTATCAAGTAGTTGAAATCTTGTTAACGTTTATGCTTAAAATTGCACAAGAGGTTTATTTAGCATCTACTAAAAGCTAAAGTCAACCCTTTGCAGGACTCCTATAAGCAATGCTGACTGAAATTTTGCCTTTCCGCTTTGAGTTAGACACGATCGCAATCGCCGGAGCGAGTTTGTGGTCATTGGCGCTATATCTAGGTTTTTCCCAAGTTAATGAATGGGTAATCGAACAACTCAACCGTTGGTTTAACTTTGCCGAGCGATCGCTTTATACCAGTCAATCAGAATTTGAAAAGACTCGTAAAGCCAGAGAATCCCAAAACTCTTTCTACGCCTCATTATTTAGCATTGTGCCTTTTTTGGTAGTCGGTGCTTTATGTAACTGGATTCTAGAAATTAGTTTAGGTGAAAGTTGGGGAATTAGTACAGGAATATTAGCTTGTATGGGCGCTGGCATTTATGAACTTGGGCGCAGGGATGGCGAATCTTCGGATTAAATTAGCCCTTTCAAGGTAACTAGTCAAATCTCTTTTTTCTCTCTACGCCCTCTGCGTCTGTGCGGTTCAAAAGCATTTTATTTAACTACAGAGACACAGAGAACACAGAGTTGAGAAGTTAAAGAGAGTTTATCGAGCAAAATTTTTACCGACCTTGAAAGGGCTAGTCCTAAAATATTAGGAGAAAATCAAGGAATAATTTTGAATTGTTTCCCACTTTTTTTACTTCTTAATTTCCTCACCAACAATCTGTGCTATCTTTTGAGCTGCACCACTTTCACCACGAATATTACGGAGTTTAGCGCGAATATCGTCCAATTTTTCTGGATGGGCTAGTAAGTCTAAAACCATTTCTCCAATTTCTTGTGGTTCAAGTTTACCCATAAGTTCTGGCACTATCTCTTCCTGTGCCCAGATATTTGGCCATGCTAATAAACCTTTGCGTCTTACAAATCTTAGGAATAACCAATTAATCACCTTCGTAAAAAGCGTACCTACTCCCGGCAGATTTGCCAACAACCCAGGTAAACCGTCCCAAGCACGCATGGCATCAAGTTGCTGAGTTGGCAGCAAAACAATCATTGGCACTCCTAAAGCACCGAGTTCGGCAGTGTTTGCCCCCACTGTAGTCAAGCAGATGCAGCACTGGGATAATAAGTGATATGCAGGGTTTTCTTGCCACAGTTCTACAGTTAAGCCTGTTGTTGTTTTAAGCAATGCCTTGCTGTTAAAGTCCTCTGGGACAATTAAGGAAGCACCGCCAAAGCCAAAGATTTCAGCAATAGAGTTCCTTTGAGGATCGGCAAAACTAGCTAAAGTTTGTAAATCTAAAGTTGGGGCTACAGGAATCACAAACTTGGTTTGAGGTCTTTTTGCATGAACGTATTCGGCAATGCCTAGACTTAATGGTACTCCTTGGGCTAATTTTGCGGCTTTTGAACCAGGAAGTAGACCAATGATTGGGGCGTGGGGAGTAGGGAGTAGGGAATAGGGAGTGCTGACTTGTTCTTGTGCTTCTAGCATCAAATCACCGACAACAGTGAATTTGTGAGCATATTTCTGGGGGACACGGGCAGCAACTTCAGGTTTCATCACCCCAAACCGATCAATCCACTTATGCCAACGAGCTTCCCATTCGGCGTAAACTACTGTGCGATATCCCAGCTTTTTGCCTATGACTAAGGGGAAAATTTGATCGCCACCCAGAAAAACTACTACACCGTGACTTCTCCAGTCCCAATTCTCAAAAGTTTTACCCCAAAGCAAAAATTGCCAAAAATGCTCTGCTGACTGTACTCTATGTACTTCTGGGTAAGAAAGAGCGATCGCAGCTTCTTTTCCACTAGCATTTGAGCAAGGTGATAATACCACAGAAATCCTTACTAAAGAAGGGTCATCCCCTAATTCTTGCCGCAGCGCCTTTACCACTGGACGTACCCAGGTTGTTACTTCACCTGGGCCATTTGAAAGGATGAGAATATCTACTTGAGTCATTTATACTTATCTAAATTATGTAATTCATCTTCCAAAAAATTTAAATCTTGAGAAGTTGGAATTTTCATACTAATCAAAAATACTATTTGGTTATTTTCAATATTTATATTAATTACATTAACTACTGCTTTATCAGGCGATAAATTTAAGCCTGGAACTGTTATCGACTGATTTTTATACCCTGCATCATCAAGCCATTCAGAAATATTTCGCCAATTTTCTAACTTTTCATCAGACTTATCCAACAGACTTTTTACATACCTGTATATAGTTGCACAGAGGTCAGTTTCTACACCCTTCCCATTTTTACCGAGTTTCTCAGCTATTTCAGATGGACTACAGCCACAAAGCAAACCCCGCAAGTGTCGCTTTTCCACTGGTGTTAAACCCTTACCTTTCATTGATGACAAATCAGAGTAAAGGGTTTCCAAGTCCCAGTTATTCGCTGCTTGCATGAACGGTTCATTGCTGGATGGCATGATTATATTTACGATGGTAACAATTTTTACTGATGTAATCCTAGCATAATTCCTGACGCTTACTAGAAGTTAGTTAGCTTTTAATTAACAGATACTTAGATTATTGACATAAAAGCTACAAACTATACGGACAAGATGATGAACAAATATCAATTAAAAGTTGGAGTAAAGTTAAAATCGATCGCGTTTCCTGCTTTAATCCTGATGTGTTCTGCTGTAGCTACACCAGTTATGGCAGCAGATTGGAGCTTTCCTTGGCAAGCAGGTAAAAGCGCTACGATTAGCAGAGGAACTGGTTCTCATAATGATGGCTGGAATACACAATCGAATGCTGTTGATTTCGCTATTAGTCCGGGTACTCCAGTATTGGCACCTGTTGATTCAACAATAATCAGCGTTTGTCAAGCTAGAGGAGCAGATAATCATAATGCTATTTTCTTTAAATCTCCAGATGGTAATTACACACTAATGCACCTTAAAGCATTTGGTTTGTATCCAGGTCAATTTTTCAAAAAAGGACAACAGATAGGTGTAGTAGCTGCTGACACTCCTAATGATCCTAAGTGTGCGATATCTACAGGCCCCCATCTTCACATAAATTTCCCAAACCGCAACCTAGTTGTGGATGGTTATCAAGTTGTAACTATGACGCGTGGGACATACACTTCCAGAAATGGTATTGTTATTGACGACTTCACCCGTGTCAATTTCAGTGGAGTTACTGCTCCTGGTGGAGTTAATGTGCGCTCTGGCACTTCCACATCTGCTTCAATTGTTGGAAGATTGGGGAGTACTGTGAGAGTTAATTTTGATGGATGGAAATATGGCGATTCCGTAGCAGATACTTGGACAGGTAGGCCCGATCGCCGTTGGTATCGTATTGCTGGTACTAATAATTGGATAGCAAGTGCTGTTATTAATGGTAATGCTCCTGGTTCCCAACCTTAATTTTCTATCTAGTTTTTTAAACTTAAATTTCCCCGCTTTCTGATAGCGGGGTTTTTTATCAAAATTTTAGAAGCCGTAAGTTTTTCTAATATGAAACGCTGCATCTTAACTTTTTTATTATTGATATTTTTAACCTTAAGAAAATTTATCTAAAGCTCTCAAAATCTCTTTTCTCTAAGACTATATTTTTATAGCATTAATAACTAAATAGTTAATTATCGATGTAAATAAAAATTTACAAATTAGTGAGCAGATACTTTTAAACACAGTCAACAATTACAAAGAAATATTTCGTTTTTTATATCGATTTGTGTCAGATACACGATAAAATGCCCACTGGGCAAGCGTTTTCTGATAAAAAACACATATTGCCTAAAGATCACAAAGTTACCTGTGGCTGATGATGCCGCTAGGAACTTCCTTCAGAGAACACGCATCAAAGGAGCCGAAGAAGCATGTTCACACACGTCAAGTCCACCATTAGACACATTGCGCCAGATAACTTACGCGGACGTAATTTAATCAAGGTGGTCTATGTCGTGCTTGAGTCCCAGTACCAGAGTGCTTTGTCGCAAGCGGTTCGCACGATTAACGCGAACAATCCCAACTTGGCGATTGAAATCAGTGGGTACTTGATTGAGGAACTCCGCGACCCTGAGAACTACGAAGAGTTCAAACGAGAAATGGAGAGTGCGAATATCTTCATCGCTTCCCTCATTTTCATCGAAGACTTAGCACAGAAAGTAGTAGCAGCAGTAGAACCACACCGCGATCATCTGGACGTTTCCGTTGTCTTTCCCTCAATGCCAGAGGTAATGCGCCTGAGTAAAATGGGTAGCTTTTCCCTAGCACAGTTGGGTCAGTCAAAAAGTGCGATCGCTCAATTCATGCGGAAACGCAAAGAAAAATCCGGTGCGGGATTCCAAGATGGGATGCTGAAGCTTTTGCGAACGCTGCCGCAAGTGCTGAAGTTTCTACCGATGGACAAGGCACAGGACGCTCGAAATTTCATGCTCAGTTTTCAGTATTGGCTAGGTGGTTCTCCAGAAAATTTGGAAAACTTCTTACTGATGCTAGCTGATAAATATGTATTTAAAGGTTTAGACAAACAAATTGCACCTTCTACATATCAGCAGCCAGTTGTTTATCCCGATTTAGGGATTTGGCATCCTTTGGCTCCTAGTATGTTTGAAGATGTCAGAGAGTACCTCAATTGGTACACAGCTCGTAAGGATATTTCTAACGATCTCAAAGATCCCTTAGCTCCCTGTGTCGGATTAGTATTGCAACGCACTCACCTAGTTACAGGGGATGATGCCCATTATGTCGCAATGGTGCAGGAGCTAGAAGCACTAGGCGCACGGGTATTACCAGTTTTTGCTGGTGGTTTGGATTTCTCCAAGCCTGTAGATGCTTACTTCTATGAACCAAATAACAACACACAGTTAGTAGATGCAGTGATATCACTGACTGGTTTTGCTTTAGTGGGTGGCCCAGCTAGACAAGACCATCCCAAAGCAATTGAGTCACTCAAACGGTTAAATCGTCCTTATATGGTGGCGTTACCCTTAGTATTCCAAACCACAGAAGAGTGGATGGATAGCGATTTAGGGTTACATCCAATTCAAGTAGCTTTGCAAATTGCAATTCCTGAATTGGATGGAGCAATTGAGCCAATTATATTATCGGGTAGAGATGGGGCTACAGGGAAAGCGATCGCCCTGCGCGATCGGGTTGAAGCAGTAGCCGAACGCGCCTTAAAATGGGCAAATCTGCGCCGCAAACCGAAGCTGGAGAAGAAAGTCGCCATCACCGTTTTCAGTTTCCCACCAGATAAAGGCAACGTCGGAACCGCCGCTTACTTGGATGTATTCGGCTCAATTTATGAGGTAATGAAAGCCCTCAAAAATAACGGCTACGACTTACCAGAATTGCCAGAATCCGCCGAAGCGTTGATGCAAGAAGTCATCCATGACGCCCAAGCGCAGTACAACAGCCCAGAACTGAACGTTGCTTATAAGATGTCGGTTCCTGAGTATGAGGCGCTGACCCCATATTCTCAACGCCTAGAGGAAAACTGGGGCCCACCTCCCGGACACCTTAACAGCGACGGGCAAAATCTGCTAATTTATGGTAAGCAATTTGGTAACGTCTTCATCGGTGTCCAACCTACATTCGGTTACGAAGGCGACCCAATGCGGTTGTTATTCTCCCGTTCAGCTAGTCCTCACCACGGTTTTGCTGCTTACTACACTTACCTAGAGCAAGTTTGGAAAGCTGATGCTGTACTGCACTTTGGTACACACGGTTCCTTGGAATTCATGCCAGGTAAACAGATGGGGATGTCTGGTGATTGTTATCCAGATAACTTGATTGGCTCAATTCCCAACCTGTATTACTATGCAGCGAATAATCCAAGTGAGGCGACGATTGCCAAACGTCGGAGTTATGCCGAAACAATTTCTTACTTGACACCGCCAGCAGAAAATGCTGGTTTGTATAAAGGTTTAAAGGAACTCAGCGAATTAATTGCTTCCTACCAAACCTTAAAAGATAGTGGACGCGGTGTTTCCATTGTCAACAGCATCATGGATAAATGCCGGATCGTGAATCTGGATAAGGATATTGACCTGCCAGAAACCGATGCCAGAGACATGAGTACCGACGATCGCGATAATATTGTTGGCAACGTCTACCGCAAGTTGATGGAAATCGAGTCTCGGTTGTTGCCTTGTGGGTTACACGTTATTGGTAAACCGCCAAGTGCAGAAGAAGCGATCGCAACTCTTGTCAACATTGCTAGTCTAGATCGTCAAGAAGAAGGACTTCAAGGCTTACCGGGAATTATCGCTAACAGCATTGGGCGTAATATAGATGATATTTACCAAAATAGCGATCGGGGCATTTTACAAGATGTCCAGTTATTGCAAGATATCACCTTAGCAACCCGTGCAGCAGTTACCGCCCTTGTTCAAGAGCAAACCGACGCCGAAGGACGAGTTTCTCTAGTTTCCCGGTTGAATTTCTTCAACATGGGTAAAAAAGAACCTTGGGTAGAATCATTGCATAAAGCAGGTTATCCCAAAGTCGATACCACAGCCCTAAAACCCCTGTTTGAATATTTGGAATTCTGCCTGCAACAAGTTTGTGCCGACAACGAACTAGGAGCATTACTTAGAGGCTTAGAAGGCGAGTACATTTTACCTGGCCCTGGTGGCGATCCCATCCGCAACCCGGATGTATTGCCCACGGGTAAGAATATGCATGCTTTAGATCCGCAATCCATCCCAACAACAGCAGCAGTACAATCAGCCAAAATCGTTGTAGATAGGCTTTTGGCACGTAACAAAGCTGAAAACGATGGAAAATGGCCAGAAACCATCGCCTGCGTCCTTTGGGGAACCGATAACATCAAAACTTACGGCGAATCCCTAGCGCAAATTATGTGGATGGTAGGCGTGCGTCCAGTTCCCGATGCTTTGGGACGGGTGAACAAGTTAGAATTGATATCTCTAGAAGAGTTGGGACGCCCCAGAATTGATGTAGTAATCAATTGTTCTGGTGTATTCCGCGACTTGTTCATCAACCAAATGAACTTGCTAGACCAAGGGGTGAAGATGGCGGCTGAAGCAGATGAACCCTTAGAAATGAACTTTGTTCGCAAACATGCTTTGCAACAAGCTGAGGATATGGGGATTAATCTGCGTCAAGCAGCGACGCGCGTTTTCTCCAACGCTTCTGGTTCCTACTCGTCAAATATCAATTTGGCGGTAGAAAACAGCACTTGGGATAGCGAAGCCGAGTTACAGGAAATGTATCTCAACCGGAAATCTTTCTCCTTCAATTCCGATAACCCCGGAATCATGGATGAATCCCGGCAGATTTTTGAAAGTACATTGAAAACTGCTGATGCAACTTTCCAAAATCTGGATTCTTCTGAGATTAGCTTAACGGACGTTTCCCACTACTTCGATTCAGATCCTACTAAGCTTGTGGCAAATCTGCGGGGTGATGGTAAAAAACCAGCATCTTATATTGCAGACACAACCACAGCTAACGCCCAAGTGCGTACACTATCAGAAACCGTGCGTTTGGATGCGCGTACCAAATTATTAAATCCCAAATGGTACGAGGGGATGCTGAATCACGGTTACGAAGGTGTGCGTGAACTCTCCAAGCGATTGGTAAACACAATGGGTTGGAGTGCGACAGCCGGCGCTGTGGATAACTGGATTTATGAGGATACTAACGAAACCTTCATCAAAGATGAAGAAATGCAGAAACGATTGATGAACCTTAATCCTCATTCTTTCCGCAAGGTTGTATCAACTTTATTGGAAGTGAATGGACGCGGTTATTGGGAGACTAGCGAGGAGAATTTAGATCGTTTGCGCGAGTTGTACCAAGAAGTTGAAGACCGAATTGAAGGGATAGAATAACAACCAAAATAGAGGCGTTTTCTAGAACGTCTCTATTCTGCCAACCATTTTTACAGATTACAAAAAATGCGCCTAAATGAAAATAATAAATATAATTAGGGGTATGTATGTCTGCTAAAGATGTTTTTCATGAAGTTGTCAAAACAGCTTTACAGAAAGACGGTTGGCAAATTACTCACGATCCACTCACAATCAGCGTGGGTGGAGTTAATCTTTCTATTGATTTAGCCGCCCAAAAGCTGATTGCAGCAGAACGTGAAGGACAAAAAATTGCGGTCGAAGTCAAAAGTTTTTTAGAGAGGTCGTCTGCTATTTCAGAATTTCATACAGCATTAGGACAGTTTATTAATTATAGAGGTGCATTACGACGGCGGCAACCGGAGCGTGTTTTGTATTTAGCAGTACCTTTAACAACTTACAAAACATTTTTTCAACTTGATTTCCCTAAAGAGATGATAGCAGAAAATCAAGTAAAAATGCTTATCTATTATGTAGAGCAAGAGGTGATTTTCCAATGGATAAATTAACTCGATATCGCCAGCTTGTACAACAAATATTACAGGAATATAGTGAGCAAAAACCAGCTTACGGAAATATAGAAGTTGAAACAATTTTTGATACAGAACGTAACCATTATCAAATAGTTCATGTAGGCTGGGAAGGTCAAGAATGGGTACATAGCTGTATTATCCATATTGACATTAAAGGTGGAAAAATTTGGCTTCAGTGGAATGGTACAGAAGATGACATTGCAGGTAATTTGGTAGCTGCGGGAGTTCCCAAGGAAGACATTGTGTTAGGGTTCCAGTCTCCTTTTATGAGACAGTTTACGGAATATGCAGTGAGTTAAGAGATATTTTAAAAATCTCCAAGCACAACTTAATGAATCTTAACTCCTATTCTTTCTGCAAGAGCGTGTAAACTTTGTTGGAAATAAATGGTCATGGTTATTGGGAGACTAATATAACCAATAAGGTACAAGGTACGGGACAATACCTTGCCTTCTGCATTGATCTAACTTTTCACTGGATACACAAAAAGAAGACTAATTAGCAAATACAATAGCGGACATCTGTCAACAAATCTTTAATACTTGTTTTGGAGGTCACAGTTGCGTAAAAGAAAGTATCCTTCAAAAGAGCAAAGAGAACGTTTGCTTACGAAGAACCTATATAGGTGTTGTGTTTGTAAAAGAGAGGGTATCGGTCTTCATTTACATCATATTGATGAAGATTCATCTAACACTGTTGACGAGAATCTCGCTGTTTTGTGTGTCCAAGATCATGATCTGCATCATAGGCCTGATGCCTATAACCATGTAAGGCATATCGAACTAGGTAGTGAAAAGATCAAAAAATTTAAGACCTCGTGGGAAAGCTTTATCACAGAAGCTAGGCAAGATAAACCAAAGATTCTGGCTACTGTTAGCGTATATGGAAATTATGAACATATCCATGCAGCACAATTAGTTATGCAGTGGTTTGACGAGAACATTGAGTATGAGAGAGTATTTCATTTACTTGAGGGTGACTATGAGTATTGGGTAGAAGAAATTATGCGTGAAGTTGATAATTTTGGAAAAAATATTAAAATAGCTATTATTAATGAGCCGCTTCCAGTTGAACATTGTCCATGTTGTGGTAAGGGATTTAGTAGAACAGTTAAAGAAGGGATTGCTATACAAATGACAGATCCAAACTGGTCTACTGACTCAAATTGTTCGATCTACATCAATCCGAACCAACCATCATTGGCACTCCTCATTTCTTTTAGAGATAAAGTAATATACCAAAGCAATCTTCATCTATGTCAAGGCAAATATCTTCACTATTCAGGCGATTTTTATGACGAGCGTATTGAGCTCAAAAAACGTTCAAGTGTTAGAACACAAGCTACAAAGATTATGCAAAAAGTAGTAGATAATTGGCAACCAAGTAAAATATTTATTGGAACTGGAGATCACGATGAACCATTGTTGATAAATGGTTTCGAGTTACCTCTTTGTTGGGAAAAGCGCACAACTTGACCCTGCTTTGTGTCTACATAGTAGTGATCGCTCACTCTTTCACAACAGTCCATCACCGTGTTTTTGAGGTTTTCTGTAAGGCGATCGCTTTTGAGAATGTAACAAGTGTGATCGCTTTATTTTTGAGGTTTTCTGTAAGGCGATCGCTCTTTACAATTACCCCCACCAAAGGTTTCCGCCCACTACTCTAACGCTAACGATTTAGGGCTGATCTCAAACTGTAAATGGGAACGGTAGAAACAAACATCAAACTCCATAAAGAAGTTAACTTGCCCCAAAATCAGAGGTACGTTTGTAGCGTGTGTCCATGCAAATACAAGTTGTACAGGTTCAAATTGCCCAACTACTGCTTGAAGAAGCACGACACGCGCCTCATATTGAGCTAAATTACCTGTCAAACTCAATGCAGTTGTCTGCTGCTCTCATACATAACCAAGCTCAACTCCTACTGAATAAGGAAGCACATTCACGCTTGCTCCAGTATCCAACAGACCGGATATGATCACAGAATTTTGCTGGTAAATCAAAGTAAGAGGTAGATAGGGGCGGAAACTGGCTTCGCCCAATGCAACATCAATCGGGATAAAGGAATACCGTTGTGCATTACGCATGGTCTTGAGTTTTAGCAGCTTCTAGCACTTTTAACATAGTATCTGCTGCTTCAACTGCATCATAAGGCGACCACACAGGATAAGATTGATCGGGCTTAATCAGATCGGTTTCCTGTTGGGCTAACTCTGAGATCAAAACCTGCATAATATAAAACTTATCTGCTCGACTAAGTTCTCGCAAAGCGGAAATTAATTCTGCTGAAACCATGCAAAGCACTCTAGTAAATCAAGTCTGCTTCTCGATCATAGTTTAATTTGTTGGGTTTCACTGCGTTTACCCTAAGCTACAACTAGAGTAATCACGTCTGCGACTTACAGGTGAGACAATTTAAGCAGCTAATAATGCGTAGGCGTAGCCCGTCGTAGACATCGCACTCACTCTTCCACAATAGGCGATGTCTAACGACAAGCCGCTACGCATCTACGCTTTGTCTTTGAGGTTTTCTGAAAGGCGATACCTACGGTAAAGTACGCTAACGCACTCGCTTTTCCAAAACAGCGATCGCATTTGCTTGTTGGGCGACAGTATTTGCTTGTTGAGCGATCGCATTTGCTTGTTGAGCGACAGTATTTGCTTGTTGGGCGACAGTATTTGCTTGTTGAGCGACAGTATTTGCTTGTTGAGCGACAGTATTTGCTTGTTGAGCGACAGTATTTGCTTGTTGGGCGATCGCATTTGCTTGTTGAGCGATCGCATTTGCTTGTTGCGTTTATCTCGAAACAAGAGACAGATATAATTTGATAAGTATAAACACAGAGTAAGTCTCGACTATTTTGTTTTAATTAAATCCCCGAAACTACTCTTATCACGTAGAAGCAAATGCCAGTATGTTGAAATAGAAGTATTCCAGGAATATCTCCCATGTCTTTAAAAACTCGCGGTTCTGCTGCTGTAGACAAAGCTCAACGCCGTCTCGCCTTGCTTAAATCAATCAATGAGAATCTGGATTTAGGGCATGGATTAAGCATTGAAGCTTATACCCGCCTTATCCATAACACCCGTGCCACACTAGAAGCTCATAATACACTTTTGTCTAATCTTGAGGAATCTCGTAAGACGATAACTCAGATGGAGCAAACACTCTCAGAACTGTCTGAAAGGATGCTTACTGGAGTTGCGACTGTTTACGGCAGAAACAGCATGGAGTATTCAAAGGCAGGCGGCTCTCGCCGAAAGGGGAGTACTAGTCAAAAATCTATTTCACAAGTTCCTTCAGTTGTTGCGGTTCCCACTACTCAACCCACCCAAACTGCAACTAACGGCAAAGGCAGCTTGAGCAATGTTTAAATTTATTTTACTTAATGAAAGAGCTATTATTTGTTAAGTTAGTAAGGTAGCACAGCTAGCTGTGCTACCTTACTCCAAGATCCACGCAGCCTGAAAAAAGTCGCGTTCGCAAAACATCGCATAACGATAGGTTGAATCAACAACGGAATTAGTAACGGCATAATTGTCAACCAAATTTTCTAATTGTTGTGTTAGTGGTTGAAAATCTACACTGCTGTAAGTACGAATCCAGTCTGCATATTGATGATTAGGAATGCCGTTAGCAGCTAACTTTTCTCCCAAAAAGGCATACAAACGCATACAGGGAGACATCGCCGCAGCAGTTAAGCCTACATCTCCACCCCATGCAGTTGCTAACAAAAAGTCAGTATAGTGGCGGGTAGCGGCTCCTGGTTCTACAGAATGCAAATTGACTCCCCACGCAGAAGCATAGCCACTATGCAGCCGCAGTTCTTCTAAAACTCCACTAGCTAAGTTATGAAATGTAGTGAAACCTAACCAGTCTGGTGCTTTAGCTGCGGCAATACTGTACGCACGGGCAAAAGCTTCTAAAAAAAAAGCATCTTGCCCTACGTAGTAAGCAAATTTAGCTTGCTCAAGAGTACCATCGCCAATGCCTTGAACGAAAGGATGCTCTAGGCAAGCTTGGGCTAAGTCTTGATTTGCTGCCCATAATTCCTGAGATAAAGTCATTTGTTATTTATCACTTGTACTGAGCGTAGTCGAAGTATTTGTCATTTGTTATTATCCCCTTTAAAAAGGGAAGAACTGAAGCAAGACTGAGCCTAGACTTCCTAAAAAGTCTACAAAACTGGGTTTACCAGCACTTACCTTCTCATTTACAGGTGTTTGCAGTTCTAGAATAAAAGCTTGAGCTGTTTGGGTTCCAGGGGTATTGCTTTGGGATGTAAACAATTTTTCAGCAATTTGAGCATCTTGGAATGCACCTTGTCTATCTAGTATTTGGTAACGAGCGATACCACGAGCTAAATAAGCACCTGCAAATTCTGGTTTAATAGCGATCGCTTGATTAAAATAACTGATTGCTTGCTGTTGGTTGCCTTTTTGCCCTTCTGCTACACCCCAAGCATAAAATTCTTCTGGTGAAGCAATTTGTAATGGTATCCCAACGGCACCTTGAAAGTTAGCACCATTCAAGTTTGCACCAGTCAATTCTGCATTTGCTAAATAAGCATTTCTTAAATCAGCACCCCCTAAATTTGCCCCACGGAATTTAGTCTCGCTCAGATTAACACCAAACAAACTTGCACCGCTCAAGTTAGCACCCCGTAAATCTGCACCGCTCAAGTTTGCCCGACTAAGGTTAGCACCTGTAAGATTAGCACCGCTCAAATTGGCTCCAGATAAGTCAGCCATCACTAAACCTGCATTAGTCAAATCACAGTTTTGACATTGCTTAGTTGCCAATAACTGTTTAACGTGTTCAGAATTTGCTGCTTGTACGGTTGTTGCCAAACTAATTGTGGTTAAAAAGGCAGCTATGGCTAAAATTTGCTTCTTCATATTTATGTAATATTTATTACTCAATATCTTACGCTAACTGAGATGGATTTATACCTCAGCATTATGATATGAGCAATCTCAACAGTTTGCCCTCTGTAGTTGCCTAGATCACTTATAAATTTGAGTAAACATTTACATATACCCTGATTTTAAATAAATATGAGACTATAGAAGCATTAAGACAGCCATAAAAACGTGAGTCAGCAAGACAAACTCTTAGAAAAGATCCTCTCTGGGACTTCTGATACAGACATCCCTTTCGCCCAACTGTGGCAACTTTTATATCGACTAGGCTTTGAGGAGCGGATTCGTGGCGATCATCGTATTTTTAGCAAAGCCGATATTGAGGAAATATTGAACCTGCAACATAAAAGAGGAAAAGCCAAAAGTTATCAAATTAAACAAGTTCGTGCAGTAATTCTTAAGTATAAGTTAGGAACCCAAAATGATGTTTCGCTATGAAGTTATTCTCTATTGGAGTGAATTAGATCAAGCCTTTATTGCGGAAGTACCAGAATTACCAGGCTGTGCTGCTGACGGTGATAGTTATCAAGAAGCTCTGCATAATGTAGAATTAGTGATGCAGGAATGGATAGAAACAGCTAAAGATTTAGGGCGGACAGTTCCTCAGCCTAGACCGCGTTTGATGTACATTTAATTGATACACAAGCTAAGTCACGTCGCTTCTCTACGAGACGCTAAGGGCGATCGCTCAAAATTCAAAACTCAATAATTTTTGATACCCATAAATTTTGTAGGTTGGGTTGAGGCTTTGCGAAACCCAACAAACACCCGCAAAATGTTAGATTACCCTGCGAAATTTTGCTAAGTTCCTCAACCCAACCCACTAGCGTGACATGCTTAAAATGTTGGGTTTCAAAAAATTACAAAAACCAAAATTCAATCATTAATAGAATTACTCAACCTTACTGGCAATCTTACAAATCACCATGATATGTGATTTATATTTGTCAATAGTATAGTGAACAAGTTGCAATCCAGAACGTTCTAGTTCTTGCAAAAGTTTAGGGATTTCATACTTATGATGTCGCCAAATAGTAATTTCTTCACCTTTAGATATTTCAATCTTTTTATCTATACCCATTTGACTGAAATTTAGAGTGTAATTATGGTGGAGTTTCATCTTAGCAACTATACTATCTGTCTTTAAATCATACTTTCTCACCAATTCACAATCTTCAGATTTAATCCCAATCTTGCTTTTAACCCATCCATATATTTCTTCTACATGATACTTGCAGCCACCTCTGACGTTTCCATCCCATTTAGAGTTAGAACCAATTTCATTGGTAAACACCAGAAAATCATTTTTTCCCATACTATCTCTAAAGTTTTTTAGTACCTCATCTCTATTTTGATGATTACCGATAGTAACACCTAAGTGGAAAAATATTTTGGCTGTGTCGTCAATTTCAAGGCTAACTTTATTTTGGAATAAACTTTTGGGCACACAACTATTCTCTATATCAATTGTGGAACTGATGAATTCAACTAGAGGAAACCATTTGCTAAAATTGTTTTTGGATACATGAAGCAATTCCTCGCTGATATCTAAAGCAATATATTTATTAACTTTTCCTAGTTTATTAAGTCTTTTAATAAACTTTTTAACTGGAAATGAATTTCCTGCGCCAACATCTATAATATTTATTTTTTTACCAATTTGAATATTGTCATTCAAGTATTTAAAATTTTCCTTTAAAAGCTCAATTTCTACATTCGATCTTCGATACCATGTTGGAATCACATATTTTCGATAAAAATCGTCCCAGATTTTTGCGCCTCTACCTTTATAAGAATACTTTAGAGGTATTTCTCGCCTGACTTCTAATGCATGAATTATGCCTAAAACTTCTTCCTCAGAAAAAATAGAGAAGAACTCAGAACTTGGCTTTGCTGTGCGATTGATAGCAGTTGACATGTCCGAGGGAAGTTGGAAATTGCTATGAAAATTTTGAGCCATTATTCTTGTTCTTGGGTTTTCTGAAATTATTGAAATGGATTAGCTGCAATGCTTGCCAAAGAGGTATTTTCTCACGCCACTGTCCCAAAATTTGAACTAAAATTTGGACTTACAAGCAGAAATAGATCCTATATTACGTACTGGGCAATTGGTTTTTTACATCAAAATACGAGATAATTTTTCAAAGATACAGGGGTAAATTCCAGTGGTTCAGCAACCAGAACTCCAGGAAACTTCGTCGATACACTCAATCCAGCGCGTGCTTAAGAGTTTAAGCACTTACCGATGGACTTCGCTAGGAGCATTGGTGAGTCTGTTGTTGTTGACGATCGCAAACGCAGTTACCCCACAATTATTTCGGTGGGGAATTGATCAGGGCATCACGAAAAACAACCTCCAAATTGTGCTGTATAGCGCCGCCTGGATGGTACTCGCCGCGATCGCTCGTGGTTTATTTAACTTCGGACAAAGCTATCTAGCAGAAGCAGCGTCTCAAGGTGTAGCTTATGACCTGCGAAACAGAATTTTCAGCAAAATTCAAAATCTCAGTTTCAGTTATCACGATCAAGCGCAGACTTCCCAACTGTTAACCCGTGTCACTAGCGATATTGAGCAGATCCGTACCTTTGTTGGCACTAGCTTAATTCAGGTCGTCGGTTCACTTGTGACATTGGTGAGTATATCAGTGGTTTTGCTGGTGATGAACTGGCAACTAGCACTGATTACACTAACGGTAGTGCCCCTAAATGCATGGTTGATGGCACAATTTGTGAGTCGGAATAACAAACTTTTTCGGCAAGTACAAGAGCAACTAAGCGACCTCAATGCTGTATTGCAAGAGAACTTGTTAGGAATCCGGGTAGTAAAAGCCTTTGTGCGGGAATCAACCGAAAGGTCGCGTTACACGACCATGAATGATTCCCTAGTCAGAGCAAATATGAAGACCATTAGCGCCATCCACAATACCTTCCCGTTTATCTTTTTGCTGAGTAATTTAGTAACATTGGCAGTTTTTGCCTACGGGGGAGAGCAGGTGATTGGGGGTAGGTTTTCCATTGGTGAACTAGTGGCGTTTAACTCCTACCTAGCGTTGATTCTCCAACCAATTTTGTTGATTGGATTTGCTGCACCTGCGATCGCTCAATCAGCTGCTTCCGCCGAACGTGTGTACGAAGTTGTAGATGCGGAGGTAGAAATTCGCGATCGCCCCGGTGCTGTCCCATTTGAAACCTGTGGCGGTAGAATCACATTTGAAAATGTATCCTTTCGCTATCCGGGAGCGACAACTGAAACTCTCAAAGAAGTTTCCTTTGAAACCAAACCCAACGAACTAATTGCAGTTTTAGGGATGACTGGTTCCGGGAAAAGCACAATTATGAACTTAATTCCCCGCTTTTACGATGTCACAGGGGGAGCAGTTCGCATTGACGGACGAGATGTAAAAAGTTTCACCCTCAAAAGCCTCAGATCGCGCATTGGTATTGTATTTCAGGAAACCACCCTCTTCTCTGGTACAATCCGCGAAAATATTGCCTACGCAAAACCCGATGCAACTCTAGATGAGGTGATAGAGGTTGCCAAAACTGCCCAAATGCACGATTTTATCAGTAGTTTACCCGATGGCTACGAGACAATTGTGGGTGAACGGGGCGTGGGTTTATCTGGTGGGCAAAAACAACGAATTGCGATCGCTCGTACCTTACTAACCGATTACAGCATTCTAATTTTGGACGATAGCACCTCAGCTATAGATGCTAAAACGGCTGCCCAGATTCAAGCCGAACTAGATAACTTAATGCGCCAAAAAGCTTGTACAACTTTTGTAGTAGCTCAACGCATCAGCACCGTCAAGAATGCCGATCGCATTTTTCTCATGGATAAAGGACGATTGGTAGCACAAGGCACACACGAGGAATTAATGCAAACCAGCCCCCTCTACGGTGTGATTTTGGAATCTCAAGTAAAGGCGAAAGAGAAAAGTGATACCAAACTAAAATAAATAGTCTTGCATCAAATTTTTATCACAGCCTTGTAATCAAGACAAAGACTTTTAATCAAAAATCCAAAATCTAAAATCCAAAATTGCTATGAGAGGCACAGTTCCCGTTGTTGCATCTGAGGATCAAGCGAGTAAACAACTTTCTACCCTGCGGCGCTTTTTGCAATACTTGCTACTTTATCGCAAAGAAATTCCCATCGCCCTGACATTAGTATTTATTGGCGCTGTAACCCAGGCAATTGGCCCGTTTTTCCTCGGCTGGTCGATTGATCACCTAATTGCACAAGGTAATTTGCAAGGACTACTACTCTTATTAGGACTACTAGCCCTAAACTACGGACTTGGTGTATTAGCAATCCGGGGTCAAATTATTCGAGTCGGCTGGATTATGCAGCGATTGCTGGCTCAACTGAGGCAAGATATTTTCACTAAAATCCAAAGTCTGCCACTTAGCTTTTTTGATCGCAGCGAAGCAGGTGATTTAATGAGCCGCCTGTTAAATGATGTCAATACTGTAAATCAGGCATTTGGACTAACGATCGCCCAAATGCTGGGCAACACTTTCAGTTTGGTAGGCATCATCATTGCAATGCTCTCAATCAACTTACAACTCGGTTTGTTGAGCAATCTGGTTGTGCCACTGATGATTTTTACCACCAGCTTATTTGCACGTTGGGCAAGAGCTAGGTTTCGCGTTACCCGACAAACTATTGGGGAGCTTTCCGCTAAGTTAGAAGAGGATATTAGCAGCGTCAGAGAAGCACAAGCATTTAATCGTGTCCAGATGAATATTCAAGAGTTCGACGTTCTTAACGCTGCCAATAGAGATGCTAACGTCGAGGCTGTAGCAATTACTTCGGCCTTTTTGCCCTCCATTGATTTTCTCAACACCCTAGCAACCGCAGGTGTGCTGGCCTATGGCGGCTATCTCGCAGTCACCGGAGCTGCAACAGTGGGTGTGGTAACATCCTTTTTACTTTACGTCCAGCAGTTCTTCCGCCCGATCCAAATTCTCAGCCAGTTTTACACCCAAGCTCAATCTGCCTTCGCCGGGTTAGAGCGAATCTTTCTATTGTTAGATGAACCGTCACAACTCAAAGACGCACCCAATGCGACAGAAATGCCGCCTATTCAGGGTGAAGTGACATTTGAGAATGTCAAGTTTGGCTATAACCCGGATCAACTGGTTCTCAAAGGGGTAAATTTGCACGCCTATCCAGGACAGATGATTGCGTTAGTAGGGCCGACCGGTTCGGGAAAAACTACGATCATTAACTTGATTTTGCGCTTCTATGATGTATCTGGCGGTGCAGTGAAAATTGATGATATTGATGTGCGTAGCGTTACTCAAGCAAGTCTACGGCGACAAATTGGCATCGTTCTGCAAGACAATATTCTATTCAGTGGCACTGTAGCCGAAAACATTGCCTTTGGCTCTGCCCATGCCACTCAAGCTGATATCGAATCGGCTGCACAGTTGGCAAATGTGCATGAGTTCATTACCTCACTACCACAAGGCTATACAACTCAATTGGGTGAACGGGGTGCACCCTTGAGCCAAGGACAACGACAGCTGATCAGTATTGCCCGTGCCGTGTTGATTAATCCCCGAATACTGATTCTTGATGAAGCAACCAGCAGCATTGACACGCGTACAGAAGCGTTAGTACAAATTGCGATCGCTCGTTTGTTGCAAGGTCGAACCAGCTTCGTAATTGCCCATCGCCTCAGTACAGTTACCCAGGCAGATCAGGTATTAGTAATTCAGCAGGGAGAAATTGTAGAGCAGGGTACTCACGCCGAACTTATCAATCAGCAAGGCGTTTATGCCAACCTTTATGCTCTGCAACTGGGTGCAGCAGACACAACGGTTTAAAACAAAAAGTAAAATATATATAGCTCTAATTTATCAATCGCCAGCAAAGAAATGAAGCTACCTGACCTCGATTCACAAACCATTGATCGCATTATTGAAATGGCATGGGAAGATAGAACCTCTTTCGATGCTATTGAGGCTCAGTTTGGGCTGCTAGAGAAAGAGGTAATCGCCCTAATGAGGCGCGAAATGAAAGAATCTAGTTTCAAGATGTGGCGAGAGCGAGTTACCAAACGCGGTACAAAACATTTATCTAAGCGAGAATTTATTGCAGGTCGGTTTAAATCGCATAATCAAAAAACGTAAGTAATTGGGTGAAAACTACCACATTCAGAAGTACAATGACGAAAGTTACACTCTACATTGCAGCGAGCTTGGATGGCTATATTGCTCGCAGCGATGGCAGAATTGATTGGCTATCAATCCTTGATACAGAAGGTGAAGACTACGGTTACACTGATTTCTACGAATCGATTGATGCGATCGTGTTAGGTAGCAAAACGTATGAAGTAGGGCTTGGTTTTGATAAATGGCCTTATCCAGACAAAAAATCCTTCGTTTTTACCCAGCGCCCTCTCCAATCTGACCGTGAAGACGTTACATTTATTTCTGCTCCAGTGGAGCCAGCCTTAGCAAATATAGAAGCTCAAGGTTATGAAAACATCTGGCTAGTTGGTGGCGGAGCATTAATCAATTCGTTTCTTCAGCACAGCTTGATTGACGAATATATTATTTCAACTATTCCAATTATCTTAGGTGGCGGCATACGCCTTTTCCCACCGCCTAGCCCTGAAGAAGAATTGGAACTGATTAGCTCAAAACAATATTCTACTGGTTTACTTCAAGCACATTATAGGCGAAAACAGAAGGTTTAAAAAATTCATAATTCATAATTACGTGACTGCCATCATTAGGCAGTGGAATCATATCATGTTCCGTTTAACACTTATCATTATGATTGACGCAAGGGAACTTTAATGATCCATGATTATCTGGACTTAATATAAAACCCTTTTTAATTACGAATTACGAATTACGTTAGCGTAGCGGGGCGTAGCCCATTACAAATTACCTAAAGAAGCTTCTGAACAGCTTTGCTAAACTCCTCGTAAGCTGAAACTCCTACGATAGTTTGTGCTAACTCACCATCTTTAAATATTAAAACTGCTGGAATACTGCGAAGACCGAATCTCTTGAAAATTGGCTTGTTGCTATCAACGTCTACCTTAACAACTTTGGCGCGACCTTTATATTCCTCAGCAAGTTGATCCATTAACGGACTGACCAAGCGACAGGGGCCACACCAAGTAGCAGTAAAATCAACAACAACAACTTTCTCTTCACTTCCATTTAAAACAGCATCAAATTCGCTTTCTTGAACGTAAATAACTATGTCAGTATCTGTAGACATTTTCTAATCCTTTAGTGTCAAACTCAAATTTCAGCAAAAAGCTAACTATACAAACTATACTCCCTTCTGCCTGTCAGATTCATTAATCACCTAGATTCTTGAAAACCCACACCTGGCTTTTGCTTAAGTAAGGCAATGCAAATAAATCGAACTATGTCAGGACTTACGCAAAATTATGAAAAAACGAACCGCAAAGAACGCAAAGAACGCGAAGGAAGAGGGTTTCAGAGAGTTCTTGCATGAGTCCTATATGTTAGTGAATGTAAAATTATTGTAATCATTTCGTAGTAAAGACTTTAGTCCTTACTACAAACCTTTAATTATTTACGCCGTTTTACATACGCCCTACCAACTGATCTAATCTAAAAACCTATACCTTAAGGCGTAGAGGAATCATTCTCTCGATCAAACAGTTCTAACAAGCCAATTGTGCCTACAAAAAAAGTATAAGTAGCATATTTTATTGGCATCTTTTTTCTTGAAGGTGCATAGAAAGCTGCTATAATACTTTCGATAAAATGGCTAGTGACGGCAAAACGCTCAATCCAAAAAATTGGATTAAGGCTGCTTGGTAGATTAGTATTAGTTATTACTGCATAAATATTCCAGGATTCCAATCCAATTGCGCTTGTTATAAGGATTGTAGATATAATTTTTACAAAGGTAAAAATGTATCTTTTTATAAGCTTTAAGTTCATATCATTCACAAAAAATTGTTTAAATTATGTGGCAATACTCAGTGAAGTAATAGACAATTTCATCTATGAAGACTTATGCAAAAAATTTCTAGTACAGCACGGCATAAATAAACCACCCATTCCAAATCAACGAAACTATTACCCTGTATTCATTTTGACTTTTGACTTTTGACTTTTGACTTCCGCCCTGCGGTACTAGCCCGGTTATTTCGCGGTGTCTCCTGTGGTAGTTTGCGGTCAGCTTATTCTCTACGAACGCGCAGCGTGTCGCAGACAGACGTTTTGCATAGCTTGCTTCTCTGTAAAAGTATACGTCTAGGTTTTTCCAGTACTCATGCGTAAGTTTTATGTATTATCTAAAATTCCCCTTAAGTCAACCAATCTTATATCATGATTTCCATTTTTGTAAAAGCCTCTAAAAATACGGACATGATGTATTAAGCTTGCTATACCCGTAAATACTACTAATATAAGGCGGAAGTCAGAAATATTGTATCCCAAGCTTTTGCGCCATTTAAAATGGTATGTTTCTTTACGCTGTAGTGTACTATGAGTAATGAAAATTAAATTACTAGATATTTAAAAAACGGTGAAACTGTGGAATAATACATAGGTGGTAAATTTAATTGCATTCAGTAGATAGATAAAAAATATAAAGCTATGATTACTCAAGATTACAATTCAATTAATTTTGAACCTACCTTGCTTAAGCAAATCAAGATTAAAGAAAATCAGCTAAAAATTGCACAAGAATCTAATATGCTCTATGTAGCTGAAGCATTAGAAGAAGAATTATTAAAGTTACAAGATCAATTATCAGAGTCGCAAGACGTTGAAGTTCTAGCGTTGATGAGTTTACTAGACGATTAAGATTATAAATTTGTGTTGCAAAGTTTATTGAAACACAATAACTCTCTCAGAGAGACGCAGAGCATAATAAATTGTGATAACTGAGTCTGCTAAAGTTTTGTAAACACATGATAATTCTTACCTAGTTAAGATATTAGGGTTTTGCTGAGTACGGGGTACTTTTATCTGCGGTACTGAATTAATCTTAAGAACAGGTTTAATTGGGCGCAGTTGCCTTAGCCTAAGAATTTGAATTTCTCTCTCCATCGAATTTTTTCCTTGTCTAAAAAATTCTTGAGAGTTATATGGAACTAAGTCGCGGGATAAATGTTGAGCTTGTGCTGGAGTCAAACTAGGAAAGGCTTGTTCAGCATTGGCAGAAATTTGTATAGCCAGTAAAAAAGCTGTTGAAAGCACCAAGGGTTTTATTTTTATACATCCGGTAAATATCAGGTTTAACATGATTGATACATCTATTGCGTGAATGCTATTTCAAACCATCTTATGTTGGTCTGAATTATAAGCAAATTTTACTTATTGGCTTACTAATTACTTCCTACAAATGGGTGAATTAATAAGCTAAAAATTTATCGAATAGAATAAAGGCGTCAGTTGTCAGAATTCAATTGGGTAAACTGAGCAGAAATGGCGGATAGCGTAGACTGTAGACTATATCTTTGCTCAGTCGCAGACTCAGAATTCGTTCTGAGACAGGGTAGACGAGAATGAAATAGCCTTGTTAGGTTGGATAAATAGGCGATCGCACCTTTGGCAATACATCAGCTAAATTACTAGTTTAGGAATGGTGTCGAGCCGCTTCAGTGATAATGCTGTAGTAGATATTCCAGTCTGTAACAGTCAATACTAAATTATAAAATTGTATTTTATACAGACAGTCTTTCCTAAAATAATAAAATTACTAACTTAGCTATTGGCAAAACCCCAGTTTGCATACAGTCTATTTACTAATTTTTAAAATAGGTAAATATAATTTACACTAAAGTATATCAGTATTTTAACTGTTGCTTTACTCATTAATACTTACTTAATATGTAGCACAATCTTTTCCATTATCTTACTCATCGTGAAACCTCTTCTACAGACTTACTTAGAACAAGAAATCTGGATACTAGTACGGGACAAATGGTATTTCGCCACAATTATCGGAGTTTGGGATGATTTGTTGTGTTTTAAACATAGAACTTACAACAAAGATACAGAGGAGGATACTCTTTGGGAAATGGTTGTTAAAATCAGTGAAGTAGTTGCTATCGATAAAGTTAGCTCTGTTATTAGTAGAAAAGCAGATGTGCTTATTTCACGGCTACTAGAAACTGAGCAAGGACTAAACGATTATTATCAAGATCATGAACATTAATTAGCTCAATAGTAAAATACTAGCTTGTCTCTCAGATAAACAGATAAAAGTTGAGACAAGCAGTATAAATCGGTATGATAGAAGATTAGCGGATATTGTTGCTCCCTTTGGGTTGGTTGCCGATAGATACAAATTAATCCAGCTTCAAGGTTTCTCTTGGAGAGCCTATGCCTACGCTAAGACAATAAATATATTTGCATAACAGAGGTTTAATACTAATCTGATAGACTATCTTAAATTTAAAATTATAAAAACTGGTAGCTCAGGGCTGATAACTAAACTATGAGTGAAGCCTTATTCTGTATCGAAAATCTGCGAGTTGCCTATCCTGCACGGAGTGGAGAAGAAGCAAGCTGGGCGGTTGATGATGTATCTTTCACCTTGCAACCAGGTGAAAGAATGGGATTGGTGGGAGAGTCGGGTTGTGGTAAGTCAACTATAGGACGGGCAGTAATGCGTTTACTACCAGCCTCTAGTCGGATTGAGGGACAGGTGACATTTCAAGGACAGTCGGTGTTTGACTTGATGCCTAACCAGTTGCGGAAATTTCGGGGAGAAACGATCGCCTTAATTTTTCAAGATCCCATGACACGCCTCGATCCGTTAATGACGATTGGTAAGCATTGTATCGAAACCCTTCAGGCACACTCACCAGAATTATCAACCCGCGAAGCCAAAGAAAAAGCACTTGCTACCTTAGCAAAGGTGAATATTCCAGCTAGTCGCTGGAATCAGTATCCCCACGAGTTTAGCGGTGGAATGCGCCAACGGGTAGCGATCGCTTTAGCTTTACTCCTCAACCCCAAGTTAATTGTTGCCGATGAACCTACTACCAGTTTAGATGTCACCGTTTCCGCACAGATATTAAAAGAATTAACTCGTCTGTGCGGTGAAGAAAACATGGGATTATTGCTGATTTCTCACGATTTAGCAATGGTGGCTGAGTATTGCGATCGCATTGGCGTGATGTATGACGGCAAAATGGTGGAAATGGGTTCTACAGAAACCGTATTTAGACACCCTCAACATGAATATACGCGATCGCTCTTAAAAGCAGCTTTACATATTCAAGCAGTAAATGACGACGGAGAATTGATAATTGCCAATGACTCAGAAAAGCAATTACCCATTGTTAATAAACAATCCCCAATTTTGAGCGTCAGTGAACTCAAGCAACACTACACCATAGAACCTAACTTTATTGAACGACTGTTTAAGACACAAACCCAGACGATTAAAGCAGTAGATGGTATCAACCTAGATATTTATCCCGGAGAAATTCTTGGCTTAGTTGGGGAATCAGGTTGTGGTAAAAGTACGCTATCACGAACAATCTTGCAACTAATTCGTCCTACTAGTGGCAAAGTTGAGTTTTTAGGACAAGATTTAACTAAACTGTCGCGTCAAGAAATTCGCTCCTCACGGCGACAAATCCAAATGGTTTTTCAAGATCCTCATGCTTGTCTTAATCCAGCGATGACAGTGGGACAAAGTATTGCCGATCCTTTATTTATCCACAATTTAGCCGATCCCGTTAAGGCAAAAGAACAGGTTTTGTGGATGCTAGAGAAAGTTGGGTTAACGCCCCCAGAAGTATATTATGAGCGTTATCCATCAGATTTATCTGGGGGACAACAGCAAAGAGTTGCGATCGCTCGTGCTTTGATTACTCACCCTAAACTTTTGATCTGCGATGAACCAGTAAGTATGCTAGACGCTAGCGTGCAATCGCAAGTGCTGGATTTGATGTTGCAATTAAAAGAAGAATTTGAGTTAACTTATCTGTTTATTACTCACGATCTTTGGTTAGCTCGATTTTTGTGCGATCGTATTGCCGTGATGAATGGCGGTAAAATTGTCGAACTTGGTCTGACAAAAACCATTTTTGCTAATCCTCAGCACCCTTATACCAAAACCTTACTAGCTGCTGCCCCCTTACTAGCACGCGCTTAATCAAACAAACTCCTAACTCTTATAAAGATGCGATTTATCGCGTCTCTGTAGGTTCAGAGGCTCAAGTGGCGATGTCTAACCGCAAGCACTGCCTTTGAATGTTTCTAAGTAGGTCGGTATAAAAATTTGTCCTTGGGATAAGGCAGTTCTTGCTGGAGGGAAGAGAGTTTTAATCCAATAAGCTTGGGTTAGGCATTTTTTTCTTCTCTCTGTTCCGCGCCAGTTGCTTTAAGTCGGGGAACCCGCAAGGGCGCACTGGCTTCTCTGTGCCTCTGCGGTAGCCTGCGGCCCCAACTCTTGGAAAGACTACGCTAATGCGTCTACGTAAAAAAATTTGACTTTGATAAAGAGTCTTAGCCTTAACCCAAGCGTATCGGGTTTTAATCTAGTTTATCTTTCTTCACATAGTTTAGTCTTATTGCACCAACTTAACTTATACAAATGGTATTTTTAACCTAAAGAGAGGAGATTTCCAAATAGAGACAAAGTAGAATTAAAAATAAACTTCATAAACTGTTTATGCAATGGGCTAATTTTCTAGCCAAAGAAGCTGCTACCCATAGCTTATCTCTAGAGCAAACAGCAGCTTTTCTAAAGTATTATAATAATGAGAATTTAGGTAAAAGTGAAGCTAAACTTATCAGCGAATTAAACGTTGATATTGCTGCTTTCAGAAAATTGATGGGTGAGATATATGAAAAGTTCGCTCAGAGTTATCCTGAGTTAGCTATTTCTAACAATGAAAACAAACTAGAAACCTTAGAAACCTACCTGAGAGCAAAATATAATAACGAATTGGATGTCCTCAAACCATCGGCGGCGATGAAATTATTAAAAACGCTGGTGATTCAAGAAAGACTGCAACAAGAACCTTGGGTTGCGAGAAGAATTTGTAAATTTTTAGGATATTTGCCTTTAGCGCTAGAGTTAGTAGGGCGATATCTGGATAAAATGCCAGATTTATCTTTGGAAACACTGCTGAAGCGGCTAGAGAAAAAACGAGTGGAACATGAATCAGTAGTCAATGCTAACTCATTGATGGCTTATGAATACGGTGTAGCTGAAGCTTTTGAATTAAGTTGGGAAGAGTTGGATGAAAATGCACAAAGTTTTGGCTGTTTGCTAAGTTTGTGTGCTTTAGCTGACATTCCCTTATCTCTTGAGACGGTAGAAGATAACAAAAAACAAGAACTTTGGCGCAAAGCCATAGCTGATTTGCTAGAATTGCATTTGTTACAACAGAAAACTAAAGGAATTTATCATCTCAATCCCCTGATTCGGCAACTTTTTCAAATGAAGTTGGATAAGTCAAATAAGGCGGATGAAGCAAAAACTAATTTTGCAGGGATGATGTTAGAAGTAGCAAAGCTAATTCCGCAACAGCCTAACCATGAAGATATTCTCAACCTCACTCCACATATCCCGCACATTATAAAAGTTGCAACCCACCTATCCCAGTATGTAGGGGATGAAAATCTAATCACTCTTTTTACTAAATTGTCTTGGTTTTATCAAGGTCAAGGACTTTATCAGCAAGCAGAATCTTGGTTGCAAAAGTGTGTAGAGTTGACTCAAAATCGTCTTGGTTTAGAACATACCGATGTTGCTGCTAGTTTGAACAATTTAGCCGGATTTTACAAATCTACAGGACGTTACAGCGAAGCTGAACCTTTGTATCAGCAAGCTTTAAAACTTAGAAAACGTCTGCTAGGAGAGAACCATCTTGATGTTGCCACTAGCCTGAATAATTTAGCACAACTGTACGATTCTATAGGACGTTATAGCGAAGCCGAACCTCTGTATCACCAAGCTTTAAAACTGAGGAAACGCCTGCTAGGAGAAGAACATACCGATGTCGCCACTATCCTAAGCTATTTAGCATTACTCTATGAATCTATAGGACGCTATAACCAAGCCGAACCTTTGTATCAGCAAGCTTTGAAACTGTGGAAACGCCTAGTGGGAGAAGAACATCCCCATGTGGCTACAACCTTGAACAATTTAGCGGCATTGTACTGTTATACAGGACGCTACAGCAAAGCTGAACCCTTGCTTAAAAAAGCTTTAGAACTGAGAAAACGCTTGCTGGGAGAGAACCATCTTGATGTCGCTACTAGTCTGAATAATTTAGCACAACTCTACGAATCTACAGAACGCCACACCAAAGCCGAACCCTTATATCAAGAAGCTTTAGAAATGAGCAGACGCCTGCTGGGAGACAATCATCCTGATGTCGCCATTAGTCTGAACAATCTCGCAGCACTCTACCGTAATACAAGACGGTACAGGAAAGCCAAACCTTTATTTGAGCAAGCTTTGAAAATTTGTGAACAAACTTTAGGTGTAAGTCATCCTACTACTATGACGATTCGGGCAAATTATGCCAGCTTTTTAAGAGAAGCATATCACTAGCGTAGACGCAAAGCGGCTTGTCGTTAGACATCGCTGCGCCTAATTCGTAATTAGTAATTCGTAAAAAAAATATCCCCCTCCCCCCAGCGAAGAAGGGGATAAATTCTACTTACACCCTAAAGACTGGCGAGTATCTACACCAGTTTTAGAATTAACACCACTTGCCTTAACACAAAGTTTCTTCACTTGCGTCCCATCTAAAATTGCATTTGTAAAATCAGCACCTGTGACATTTACATCATCAAAAATAGAACGCAGCATCATTGCATCAGTCAATACAGCATTACTTAAATCAGCATCCTTAAACTGTGTTAAATAGGCTATACCTTCACTAAAATCAGCACCATGCAGATTTACTCCCTCCAGCACAGTACCGTTAAACACGACACCACGTAAGTCAGCACTGCTAAAATTAGCATTCTCTAATTTGAGATTGGTAAACTCAGTACCAACTAAACTTTGACCAGAGTAATCCTTGCCCTTGAGTTCATCATTACCTACAGAACGGGTAATACTGGAGGAACTTGCAGCTTGCGCCGATAGGGGAAAGCAAAAAAGAACCATCGCTAAGACAAAGTTAGCTAACAGTCGCCAATATTTCATAATGTCTTCTTAATAAATCTCAACACTTGCACCATTAACTATTAAAGCTTATGGAAGGGGACAAGGGAGTGGGGAGCAGAGGGGACAAGGTGACAAAAGTTTAGAACTTCCAACAAGTCTTTCCCCTTGTTTCCAATTCTCCTTGTCCCTAAATCCTCTTTCCCATGCCCAATGCCCAAATTCAATACATAAGACTGTCAAACCAGAAAGCATCTCGTAGGATTATAAATGTTGAGGTGCGATGCCTAATGGCAAGTTGCTCCGCATCTACGCAAAATTACCTGTGGCTAATCAAGAAGACAACGCCCAATCTCTGGCGCGAACCCCTTTATATCAACTGGGTTTAGAACTTAAAGCACGCTTTACCAGCTTTGGCGGTTGGGAAATGCCTGTGCAATTTAGTGGCATTAGCCGCGAGCACGAGGCTGTAAGAAATACAGCCGGAATGTTTGATATTTCTCACATGGGCAAATTTACCCTCCAAGGTAAAAACCTCATTTCCCAACTCCAGCCTCTAGTGCCTTCAGACTTGAGTCGATTGCAACCTGGTCAAGCACAATACACCGTATTGTTAAATCCCCAAGCTGGAATTATTGACGATATCATTGTTTATTACCAAGGTGAAGACACTATTGGTATACAGAAGGCATTCATCATCGTCAATGCAGCAACCTCTGCTAAAGATAAAGCATGGCTATTGCAACACCTTGACCTGGATAAAGTGCAATTCCAAGACCTTTCACCAGATAAAGCCTTAATTGCCGTGCAAGGGCCAAAAGCGATTAAATACCTCCAACCCTTAGTGCAAGAAGACTTACAACCAATTAAAGCCTTCGGACATTTAGAAGCAACCCTACTAGGGAAACCTGCCTTCCTGGCCCGCACAGGTTACACCGGAGAAGATGGCTTTGAGGTGATGGTAGACCCGGATGTAGGGGTAGAATTGTGGTTAAGTCTCCATAATGCTGGTGTTATCCCATGTGGACTCGGTGCGAGAGACACTCTGCGGCTAGAAGCGGCGATGGCACTTTACGGACAAGATATCGATGACACCACCACACCTTTAGAAGCAGGTTTGGGGTGGCTAGTTCACCTAGATACCAAAGGCGAATTTATTGGTCGGGAAATTTTAGCACAGCAAAAAGCCATTGGAGTGCAGCGCCGATTAGTGGGTTTGCAAACCCAAGGACGCAACATTGCCCGTCACGGCTATCAAGTGTTATCAGTAGGTAAAGTTGTGGGAGAAGTTACCAGTGGTACTCTATCGCCTACACTTGGTTATCCTATTGCCTTAGCTTATGTTCCTACTCAATTAGCAACCATCGGTCAACAGCTAGAAGTCGAAATTCGCGGCAAAGCTTACCCAGGAGTTGTAGTTAAACGTCCCTTTTTTCGGTCAAAAAATCGTGTCGCCAACTGATAAGCGTCGAGGTTTTTGAGGAATAATGTGTTGTGAGTTAGTCAATGTACATACAGTAAGGTTCATTACTAAATATGGCTTGGATGACTGTTGGGGCAATAATTTTTTTGATAAGGGAGAGGAAGTGATATGTCTTTTGAATATCCTCAAGATTTCAGATACCTGGATTCTCATGAATACGTGCGAATAGATGGTGAAATTGCCACCATTGGTATTACTGAATTTGCTGTACATGAATTGGGCGATATCGTCTTTTTAGAACTGCCAGAAATTGGTGACGCTCTTACTAGGGGAGAAAACTTTGGCACAATTGAATCAGTAAAAGCCGTTGAAGAATTGAATTCACCAGTGACAGGCACAGTTATAGAACGCAATGAAGCTTTAATTAATTCTCCTGAAGACGTGTCAGAAGACCCTTACGGAGAAGGGTGGTTTTTGAAAGTGCGCGTCAATGACCCTGATGAAGTTGAGGATGCTTTGACCGCCGATGAGTATCGCGCACAAGTAGAAGGGGAGTAGGGAGTCAAGGGGCAGGGGGCAGGGGGAAAAACTGCAAATATCTTTTCTCCCCAATTCTTCCCGCTCTCTGCTCCCTTGCCTCTTTTATCTGCCGTGGAATGAAGGGGGGAACATGGGTTGAATCCTCATTCTTTTCTATCCCCCTTGCTCCCTGCTCCCTGCCCCCTCCCTCTTTCCACTGCCCACCCAAAGATAAGTCATGAAATTTAGATGAATTGAAAAGTTACACCTACTTCTCATGAGTATTTATTGCAAAATATGAAATAGTACCATCTGGAGAGTAATTTGTGGTATTGAACGCCCCTATTCTCAAGTCTAATGAGCAGCAAGTGCTGGACGAAAAAAGTCAAAAGTTAAGTAGTTTTGTGCCAAGACACATTGGCCCTAACTCCGATGATATCCAGCTTATGCTTAAGGTTTTGGGGTTTCCTAGCCTGGATGCTCTAATCAACCAAACAGTCCCGCAGGCAATTCGGCTGAAGCAACCGTTAAAGTTACCAGAAGCTGAAAGTGAGTATGCAGCACAGACATCATTAAAAGAAGTTGCTGCCAAAAATCAGGTTTTCCGTTCATACATCGGTATGGGATATTACGACACTATTACCCCACCTGTGATTGGGCGTAATATCCTAGAAAACCCCGGTTGGTATACTGCCTACACTCCTTATCAGCCAGAAATTGCCCAAGGGCGACTAGAAGCATTGCTAAATTTCCAAACCCTAATTATCGACTTAACAGGTTTGGAAATCGCTAATGCTTCCTTACTTGATGAAGCCACAGCAGCAGCTGAAGCGATGAGCCTAAGCTATGGTGTTTGTAAAAATCAGGCAAATGCCTATTTCGTCTCTGGTGACTGTCATCCCCAAACTATCGACGTGTTGCAAACACGCGCTAAACCATTAGGGATTAAGATTGTTGTTGGCGATCATCAAACATTTGATTTTGATCAACCAATTTTTGGGGCTGTTCTGCAATACCCCGCTAGTGATGGGACTATTTACGACTACCGCGCTTTTATAGAAAAAGCCCATGCTAAGGGTGCATTGGTGACGGTAGCAGCAGATCCTTTAAGTTTAACTTTGCTGACCCCTCCTGGGGAATTTGGCGCTGATATTGCTGTGGGTAGCACTCAGAGGTTCGGTATTCCATTGGGGTTTGGGGGGCCTCACGCGGCATACTTTGCTACGAAGGAAGAGTATAAGCGGCTGGTTCCAGGGCGAATTGTGGGAGTCTCAAAAGATGCTCAAGGTAAGCCTGCATTGCGTCTTGCCTTGCAAACTCGCGAACAGCACATCCGCCGTGAAAAAGCTACTAGTAATATTTGTACAGCACAGGTGCTACTGGCGGTAATGGCGAGTATGTACGCCGTCTATCATGGCCCAGATGGACTGAAACAAATTGCTGAAACCATCCACTCATTAACGGTGTTGTTGGCACAAGGACTGAAGCGTTTGGGTTACAAGGTTGTTTCCGAATCTTTCTTTGATACGCTGCGAGTAGAATTGGGAACACACAATTTAAAAAATATTCTGACAACTGCTGAACAACTTCAAATTAACCTGCGGGTTTTTGATACAACTGCTGTTGGTATCTCACTGGATGAAACCACTACACCAGAAGACTTAATTGACCTCTGGCATATTTTCGCTGGTACAGATGATTTACCTTTTACCCTAGAAGAATTAACTTCTCCCTCTGTTCCCCATCTCTCCCTGTGCCGCACAAGTAGATATCTCACCCACCCAGTTTTTAACCGCTATCACTCAGAAACTGAGTTGTTGCGCTATTTGCACAAGCTAGAAAGCAAGGATTTGTCGCTAACAACATCAATGATTCCTTTGGGGTCATGCACAATGAAGTTGAATGCGACAGCTGAGATGATTCCGGTAAGTTGGGAAGAATTTGGCAAGATTCACCCGTTTGCACCTGTGTCGCAAACACAGGGTTATCAAATGTTGTTTGAGCAACTTGAGGCATGGTTAGCTGAAATTACCGGGTTTGCTGGTATTTCTCTACAACCAAATGCTGGTTCTCAGGGTGAATACACGGGACTTTTAGTAATTCGCCAGTATCACGAAAGCCGGGGTGAAGCACACCGTAATGTTTGTTTGATTCCCACTTCGGCACATGGGACAAATCCAGCCAGTGCGGTGATGTGCGGGATGAAGGTGGTGGCAGTTGCCTGTGACTCACAAGGTAATATTGACGTTGATGACCTGAAGAGTAAGGCAGAAAAACACAGTAATGAACTAGCCGCCTTAATGGTGACATATCCCTCAACTCATGGTGTTTTTGAGGAGCCAATTCAGGAAATCTGCGCTGTTGTCCATAGTCACGGTGGGCAAGTTTACATGGATGGGGCAAATATGAACGCTCAAGTAGGGATTTGCCGTCCTGGAGATATTGGCGCGGATGTCTGCCATTTAAACTTGCATAAAACCTTCTGTATTCCTCATGGTGGCGGTGGCCCTGGTATGGGGCCCATTGGGATAGCCTCTCATCTTGTGCCTTTTCTCCCTGGACATCCTGTGGTAGGGACTGGGGAAGAAATTTCTAATTCCCAACGTATTGGTGCTGTGGCGGCTGCACCTTGGGGTAGTGCTAGTATCTTGGTGATTTCTTGGATGTACATTGCCATGATGGGCGCAGATGGTTTAACCGAAGCAACTAAGGTGGCGATTCTCAATGCTAACTACATCGCTAAGAGACTGGAATCGTACTATCCGGTTTTGTATCAGGGGAAAAATGGTCTAGTTGCCCATGAATGTATTTTAGATTTACGATCGCTCAAAAAATCAGCTGCGATCGAAATTGATGATGTTGCCAAGCGTCTTATAGACTACGGTTTCCATGCGCCGACTGTCTCCTGGCCTGTAGGGGGTACAATCATGGTGGAACCTACAGAAAGTGAATCTAAACAAGAGTTAGATCGTTTTTGTGATGCGTTGATTTCTATTCGCCAAGAAATCGCCGAAATAGAATCAGGTAAGGTGGATGCTCAAGATAATGTTTTGAAGAACGCACCCCATACTGCTGAAAGTCTCATCACCAGCGAATGGCATCATCCCTATTCTCGTGAACAAGCTGCTTATCCTGCGCCTTGGACTCGTGAGTATAAATTCTGGCCGGCTGTTGGTCGCATTGATGCAGCCTTTGGTGATAGGAATTTTGTTTGTTCTTGTTTGCCAATGGATGCTTATTAAAATTAAGTGAGGAGTTAGGAGACGCGATTAATTGCGTCTGTACAAGAGTTAGGAGTTTTAATTCCTAACTCTTCTAATTCTTCTCGTAAAGATAAAGGCTGATACCCCAATGCGAATGCTTTGGAACTATCCAAAGAAACATCTGCTGGTCTAGGCGCTGCCATTTTCACATCTTGTTGACGGCAGGATTTAAGACCGATGGCGGGAAGTTGAAATACCTCAACTAATATTTTTCCAAAATCATAACGTGAAATTCGCTCTTTTCCACCTAAATGAATGATGCCGTTAACTTTTTCCAATGCTAATAAAAGTCCTTTGGCGGCAGTTGTTCCACTCACTGGAGTGCGAAATTCATCAATAAATAAATTTAGTTCTTTTTCTGCTTGTAAAGTCTCAATAAATGGCTGAATAAAGCTGTTTGCTGTGGGTGTTTCTGCACCAAACATTAACGGCATCCGACACACTGCTGTCATGGGATATCTTTCTAGCATACCTACTTCTGCCATGACTTTTTGCTCACCGTAAAGATTCACAGGGCACACGGCATCTGTTTCTCTATATGGAGCATTTAAACCATCAAAAACCAAATCGGTTGAGGTAAAAGCACAAGGAATAGAATCATCCGCGCAAAGTCCGGCAATATTGCAGGATGCTATAACGTTAATTGCGTGCGATTCTTCAGGGTGGGTTTGACAAAAATTTGGTTTTGATTGTGCGGCAGTATGAACCACTGCTGTTGGTTTTATATGACTAAAGATGCGCTGCAATTCCTGAAAATTTGTTAAGTTTGCTTTTAACATTTTTATGCCAGGAATCTCTAAAGGATGGGATAAATAAGTACCATAAATCTCCCATTCTTGTTTTGCAAGCTTGCAAATATGCCATCCTAAAAAACCACTTGCTCCGGTGATTAACAATTTTTTCATGTCTAATCGTAAACCGCTCAAGAAAAAATCTTTGTTATAGCAAGCTTCTATTTTACACTGAATGGTGGTTATAAAATCCTATTGCACTAATTCCTGAAACTGCTTTTCACTACGCACTTTTCTAAAGTCTGGGTCAGTTTTTGCTAACTTCTTGTATTTATCAGGAACAAACTGGATTGCTTTATCTAGGTTCTCAATTGCT
Source organism: Nostoc sp. ChiVER01 (assembly GCF_034531155.1). Lineage (NCBI taxonomy): Bacteria > Bacillati > Cyanobacteriota > Cyanophyceae > Nostocales > Nostocaceae > Nostoc > Nostoc sp. ChiVER01. The sequence goes on from NZ_JAVRBS010000026.1 coordinate 41,722, forward strand.
AATTCGAGATTGTTTTGTAAAGCATAAGAGCAAGCTTTATTGTAATATGCTTGGTGCAAATCCGGCTTTATGGCGATCGCTTTATTATAAGACGCGATCGCATCTTGGTAGCGATGGAGTTTTGTTAGAGCAATGCCTCGGTTAATTAAGGCTTCATATTTGCCGGGTTGAATGGCGATCGCTTTGTCGTAAGATGCTATCGCGTCTTGGTAGCGTTGCAACGATGTTAAGGCTATGCCACGATTATACCAGGCTTCATCTTTGTTGGGTTGGATAGCGATCGCTTGGTCGTAAGATGCGATCGCGTCTTGGTAACGTTGCAACGATGTTAAAGCTATGCCACGGTTAATCCAAGCTTCAGGACTTTCAACTTTGATGGCGATCGCTTTGTCATAAGCTTTTATTGCATCTTCGTAACGGTGTCCATCTAATAAATTATTCCCTTGATGAAAGAAATCTTCTACTTTTTGAGTAGCCTTCGCTTCTATAAAAAGCTGGGTTACATTACTTTCTTGCACAACTTTTGTAGTATTTTCTGTTGATGAGTTTGCCCCACCACTACAACCAAATGCGAAGAAACCTATCAAGCTAGATGCAACCAAGCAGTGCCGAAAAACCATGCTGTACCTACAAAACTTATAAGATAATGTTAAAGACTGTTTGTTTTCTGAGTATTATCAAAATACACTACTTTTTACCCATTAATTTCCTTATATTCTAAGAAATAGCTTTGTTGATAATGCATATAAGCTAGTTAAGCTCAAGTGTATGTTACATTATCATATTAAATACACATAAAGCAATTATTTAGGGTCTGTTTCACTCAAAAAACAATCATTTGTGTTGCTATCGCAATCTGTGTAGGAGTTACGAACAAAAAGATCCCCGACTTGTTGAATTAAGTCGGGGATCTAAGCCTTTCGGTGTAAAGCGAATCAAATAGGATTACTATATTTACGTTGCGTAGGCGTAGCCCGTTGTAGACATCGCATTTTTGTGGTATTATTAATAACAGTGTGATCTTATTAGTACAGCACAGTGTAAATCAAGCTACCATCTCAATTAACAAGACTTAAGGCTTAAGCTCAAATTGCTACTAATATAAGCGTTTCAAATTATCTTAGTCCCATTCAATTCTGAAACTTTATTAAGACTCTAACTTTAATATAAACAGATTTTTACATAACATTTACTTTCTTAAAGTTTAATTTAAATCAGTTTTGATGCAGCGACTAATAAGAGTAGTTTCATTCTACAAAGCCTTAATATTAAGATAGGTTATATAAAGATTTATAACTAATTTCCAAAATCTTGGAACTAAGTATAATAATTTAATTAATTATTCCTAATAAATGAAATTAGTTAAAACTCTGCGTTGCTTTGCGTTTACATTGCGCTCGTCTGCATTGAAAAACGTGACAATTTTACGCACACAAAGCTGTAGTAAGACTAAATTTCAAATAAGAGCATTGTTGCAAATGGCATTTAAAGGATCGTAACTATGAAAACCTTTTTTGCATTAGCACTAACCCTATCAGCGCTTCCTATATCTATTTCTGCATCAATTAATCCTGCGATCGCACAATCAACTCCTGTTGAACCTACTGTTTCAATACGAGCATTTAATTTTCCTACCTTCTATGTTCGTCATCGCAATTTCCTTGGCGAAATTAGCCCCATTTCAAGTTCTTTAGACAGAGCAGACGCAAGATTTACAGTTAGATCGGGGTTAGCGTCTTCTAACTGTGTTTCATTTGAATCCTCAAATTTTCCAGGATACTACTTAAGACATCAGAATTTTACAATTGTATTAGCTCTTAATGACAATACTACGCTGTTCAAAAATGATGCAACGTTTTGTATAAAACCAGGTTTAGCAAGTTTAACAAACGTTTCTTTTCAGTCATATAATTTCCCTACTTACTATATACGCCACAAAAACTTTAAGCTATATATTGACCCGTATAGCACTGATAGTGTGTTTTTCAACGATGCCACTTTTACACTAGTAGCACCGTTCATTCCCTAGCCAGGGTAGCTATAGACGTAGAAAATAGCAGCATCCTCAGCCAGTAATTGTGGTAAATATCGTCTCAAAGCATACGTCTGTTTTTAACTTTTGCAAAAACAGATGTATGCTTTGGTGATAATATACTCTGGCTGTGCAAGCTTAACTAATTCCAAACACCGACTCGACAGTTGACTTAATCGAATCTCTTGCATCCTTCAAAGTTTGGCTAATGGGATGTTTTGCCTGCAAAAATGCGCGGGCACAATTGCGTCCTGGCATTCCCGAAATGGAACCACCTGGATGAGTCCCTGCACCAGTCAAAAATAGATTATCAATTGGCGTTTTGTAGTTGGCTATTTCTGGTAAGGGACGGAAAAATATCATCTGATCCAGGGTCATGTCAACATGGTAATAATTCCCTTTGTACGCACCTAATCTTTCTCCTAGTTCTGCTGGACTTTCTACACGACGAGCGATAGTTGCATCTTTGACATTTGGTGCATAGTCTGCCAACTTATCAACCACTTTATCTGCAACTTTGTTTTTCAATTCATCTGTCCAACCAGTCCCTTTTAAACCAGTACCTTCTGCACCGGCAATTTGATAAGGAGCAAAAAACTCAATCCATACGGTGTGCTTACCTGGTGGTGCTAATGTGGGATCTAAGTAGCTAGGCATCACCACATACATTGATGGGTCAGCATCAGGAATTTCTCCCAAGGTACATTTACTATGAGCCTGTTCGACATGAGCCACGGAATCGGCAATCAAGATAGAACCAACGAGATATTCGTCTTTATGAGCGTGGTATGGAAAGCGCAGTGGTTCGTCCAAAGCTAAGTCTATCTTGAGGATAGTTTCGTTGTTGTTAACGATGCGGCGTTCTAATCTTTCCCATAAATCTGGGTCGGCTCCATCGATATCACTTTTATCAGTCATTTGTAAAAATAACCGCTTGGCATCGATATTAGAAATAACCCCGTATTTAGCGCGATATTCTTTACCGCCAGCCACTCGGACACCAACGGCTTTTCCATCATCAATTAAAACTTTTTCAACATGCTGGTCTGTGAGAATAACGCCACCTTTGCTTGTGACTAAATTCACCAAAGCTTGCACAAGTGCGCCAGTTCCGCCGCGTGGTCTGGCCATTCCTGGGTTGTGACGCATCGCCATCATAATTGCACCAATGGCAAGAGTTTTTTGCGATGGCGGCGCACCAAGTTCTGCTGCAAGTCTGGCTAATGGCGCTTTTAAAAATTCCTCATCAAACCACTCGTTAAGTAAATCCTCGGCACTGGTTAGCATGGTGCGAATAAAGTCCAGCGTTTTGTTTGGCGAACCAATAACCGAAAATAAATCTTTGAATTTTTTGATATCGTAGTTGCCAACAATATCTATAATTGACTTTGGCGGTGCATTAAACATCGGAATCATTGCACCGATCGCTCGTTGCCAATAATCTACAAATTCTGCGTATTTTTTAGCATCACGTTCATTATAACGAGCGATTTCTGCACAAGTTTTTTCTAGCGATTTATGTGCTAAGAAATACTTACCATCAGGATGAGGACAGAAAACAACTGGATCGCACTCCAAATAATGCAAGCCGTATTTTTCTAGTTCTAATTCTTCAACTACTGGCCCTAAGTGAATAAATTCATGGTCAATAGCACACAAGTTAAATTTAAATCCAGGAGCCTCTTGTGGTAAACATTCTTCAGTTGTTGCTGCACCACCTGGAACAGAACGCTTTTCTAGTAACAGGACGCTATAACCAGCTTTCAGCAAATAAGCTGCACAAACTAACCCATTGTGTCCAGCACCAATTAGCACAACATCATACTCTTGCATAGTTTAAATTTAGAAATAAGTAGCTTTCTAAATAGTAGAAACATTTTACTACTTTTACATCATCCTTCAGTAGCAAAAATTATTTTTAACTACTGCCTATATTACTAAGGAGATAATATTTCTGATGATGGTATTTGCCTCATTTGAGTTTCTACGAGAAGCACTAAACTACCAGTTTCTACTTTTATATCTTTAATATGAAACACCATATCTTCCCATTTAAAATATGGTATATTCATCCATTCTTTGGCTTTTTGCATTAAAGCTGTAACTACTTCGATGGAAATTCCCCCTCCCTCAGTACAGTTAAAACTCTCTAGCATCGCAGGTTGTGAACTAGTGCGTGGGCGGGCGATCGCAGTGTAAGCCAAAGGGCGAGTATTTCCCTTTTCCTTTAACAGCACTCTTCCTCTACATTCTATTTTGCCATCACCAGGTAAAAATATTTCAATTTTTTGCGCCTCAAAACTCACAATTCTACCATCTACATCCAAATCAAAATCTTGCATCTTGCTGCGAACAAAGTCTGATGCCAAGGTGCGGTTCATATCTACTTCTGCGAGTATAATCCGAGCAATGGCATTTACTGGCTTATTGAGTTCTATTTGACCAAAAATAGCACTTAAAGGATTGATATTAATACTTTCTGTTTGCAGTTTTATTTCTTGTACGCGAATATCTTCTTGGATTACTAATCCTTTTCCTGCAACCGTAACTCCATCCGCCTCACCCTGAACTATTTTCAACAGATCGGTTTGTACATCTATTTCAATTTTTTCTACGTCATCTAGCTTTTCAGATATTCTTCTTTCAGCTTCTTGCGATAGAAATTGTTCTTCCAACCGATGCTCATCAGGCATAAATTAATGATCTCCTAAATATCCTCTACTATTTACTGTAAAGGCTAGATCCTAATGAGCGGATCTATATTGTGGTATATGCAAATTGGCTGATTGAGTAATCAAGTAGAAAGTATTGTTTGTCTTTTAAGTTTTGCTTTTTTGGTAACAACCATTTTTACACCACCGCTAGGGACAATTGTAATACCACGACGGACTGGATGTACTGGACGTTTATCAGTAAGGCTTAGTTCAAAATGAGATAATATTATGGCTGTTACTAATTTTAGTTCATACATAGAAAATGCCGCACCAATGCAACCACGATAACCCCCACCAAAGGGTAAATATTCATAAGGCGAAAACTTTTGGTTGAGGAATCTTTCTGGACGAAACTGTTCTGGTTCTGTGTAAGTCTCACTTCGGCGATGTGCTAAATAAATACAAGGAACTAAAATTGTTTCTGAGGTAAATTTATGCTCCATAATTTCTACTTTATCTTTTACCATTCGCGGTGTGCAAATTAAAGCAATAGGATGAATTCGCAGTGTTTCTTGACAGACGGCGGTAAGATAAGGTAATTGTGTGATTGCTTCAGGATTTGTGAGATCGTCCAAGGTATTTAGTTCTTGGATGAGCCGATGTTTCACATTTAAATGAGAGTGAATTAAATAAAATACCCAGGCTAATACGCCAGATGTAGTTTCGTAACCCAACAGCAATAATGAGACTAGTTGATCGCGTAATTCTTCATCTGTCATTTGTTGTCCATTTACGTCACGCGCTGACATTAGCATACTGAGAATATCTGTACGCATAGCAGTATTTTGCAAACGTCTTTCAGAAATTTCTGCATAGATGAGTTTATCAATTTGCTCTCGTCTTTTTAAGAAAGCTCCCCAAGGACTCCATGCACCTAAATCTTGTTGCAGCAAAGGAAAGAAAAACAAGCTAGAATACCAAGGCTTAGTTACATCTTCTAATAAAGAACTTAATTTCTCTTTTAATTCTTGGTAACGCACACCATGAGTAATTCCAAATACCACTTGCAAGATAATTTCTAAAGTTATATTTGACATTAAGTTGTGTATACAAATATTTGTACATAATGTCCAATTTTGTGTAGCTTCTTCAGTTATTTGACAAATTGCTTGTCCATAAGATTTTAAATTATCGCCATGAAATGCTGGTAATAATAACTGCCTTTGTTGTTGGTGCGATCGCGCTTCTTGAAATACAATGGATTTTTCTCCAAACAAGGGTTTAAACACATGGGTTGCTTTCTTAAAATCTAACTTTTGTGCAGGGATGGCAAAACAATCACTAATTGCTTGGGGATGGCTAAAAAATACTATCGGTGGCGACTTTAAACCCATTACCTGTACTGTGAAAATATCACCATACTTAGCAGCATTATTTTCTAAAAACTTTGTTGGTTCCGCAATTAATTGCAGAGTTTGTAGCAACGCTGGTGTGCGTAAGTTATCAAATAGTTTCATCGTTTCTTCGATAGTTTTAGGATTTAAAAAAATGCAAATAATTCAATCCGCTTGGGTTAAGGCTTAATTCTCTCTAACACTCCTTAAAAAAGATGCAATTAGAGCAAGATTTTTTAATATTTTGAGAGGATCGCCGAGAATTAATCACTATTAATTTTTACAAAGTTAATCATAATATTTTTTCCGAATTTTTAAAGCCATTTATAAAAAAAATTACTCAAATATTTTAAAATAACCCATTAGAATTACATCCTTTGGTGATGTTAAAATGTCTTCTATTAGTGTATAGTAACAGCCTTAAAAATAATTCTTTTTACAGTTGTAATATATCAAAATCCATCATGACCCTCCTTAAAAAAGGGCTATGAGGGATTGTTTAAAAGCACTGAAAATCTATCTAAATGTAGAGATGATTGAAGGTTTGCTGAATGCACCCATTAGACCTCTTGCAAAAGTACTTTTTGCAAGAGGGGAAAAAGGGGTTCATGTTAAAGGGGAAGGGGATAATACAGAACCTTTTCCCCTTACCCTTTTCCCGACTTATGCAAGAAGTCTATTAAGCCTCACAGCATCAAACAGTGGTTGTCTGTAAAACGGGAGATTTGACCTGACGTTGACTGGTGACAATCATCTGGATGGGACGATTTGGGCCTGTGACTAAACCACGGCGCTTAGGTCGCACTTCACCATTGTCAACTAGTTCTAATTCTCGACTGGAAAGGATTTTAGCAAGTGCTAGCTTCATTTCCAACTGGGCAAATGCTAAACCAATACACCGCCTTGCACCACCTCCAAAAGGCAAGTATTCATAAAGAGAAAATTGCCGTTCTAAAAAGCGTTCTGGTTTAAACTGCTTAGGTTCCGGGTATAAATCTTCTCGTTGGTGGGTCAAGTAAATTGAACCAATAACACCTGTACCTGGTTTAAGTTCGTAGCCACCCAAAGATATAGGTGTTCTAACTACTCTGGCAAAGGTTAGCATTGCGACTGGGTAAATTCGCAAGGTTTCGGAACAAACAGCATTGAGGTAGGGTAATTTAAAAATGGCGCTAGGGTCAGGGCTATAACCCAGGCTATCTAGTTCTTGGAGTAACTTTTGGCGTACTGATGGGATTTTGTGAATCCAGTAAAATGCCCATGCGATCGCTGTTGCTGTAGTTTCGTGTCCTGCTATCAACAGAGTCATTAATTCATCGCGTAACTCTTCATCAGTCATTGGTTGACCTGCTTCATCCTTAGCTGCCATGAGTAAGCTATGGTAATCACAGAACGCTTACCAAGTAAAGATTCAAAGACTAGATTTGTATCACCAGATGCTTCTAACGCTTTGGTATCGTTGGTTAAAATCTGCTGTAGCACTTCAGGGTTACTGACAAATATCAATGGCGGAGATTTACTTTCTAACCTGATGGTGAACATGTCCCCATATCTTTCGGCACAAGTTTCCATAAATGACATGGGGCTGGTAATCCAGCGTAGCATCTGTAAAACTGCTGGGCTTTGCGGGCCATTTGGTAATTTCATAAAATTCTTTTGTTAATTTATATCTTGTTCTTACTTTAACTAACTGAAACTCATGAATTTTTGTTGATTCAAGTTACTTATACTGTGATTGCGAAAAAGCAATAAACTGTTACAACCTCAAAGATGTAAAATTTTTGTTAAATTCAACGAGCATCTACAGTTTTATCTAATCGTCACAAGGTACTCAGCATGACTGCAATTTCCCCAAAGGCATCTTCAGCGCTTCCCGATTTTTCTGAAGGAATTCAATATTTTGGTGAAGCTTTACCAGATTTTGAAACTTATGGTGCAACACCTGCTATAGAATCGGGCAAAGTAGCGATCGCATCTCCCACAGAACCGAATGCTGTATATCAAACTTTACTTGCTGCTGATGCCTTACGCTACCTAACTTTGCAAGTTACTGCTAGTAAAGCTTCTGGGCATCCCGGCGGATTCGCCAGCCAAGCGGAAGCTTACGCATCTCTTGTCATGCTGGGATACAAAAACATTATTACCGAAGTCGGACACCACGCCCCCGGATTTTATAGTGCCATGTTCTTGGATCGATCGCTAGAGGATATGGAAATTTTTACAGTTCAAGAATTGCGCGATCGCTTCCGAGAAAAGCACGGATTATTAGGACACCTTTCTGGTTACATTCCTGGTATTCTTGCACCGGCTGGCCCTTTGGGACAAGGACAACACTTTGCAATGGCGGCTGCACTGTTGCACAAAGATAAATTATTCCCCTTTACAGTGGGTGATGGTGGATTGGGTGAGCCTTATATTGTAAGTGCGATCGCGCATTTCCATACAGCTTATCCTGCTGTCACCAACTTCTTACCGGTGTTGGTGTGGAACGGTTACAGCCAAGAACATCACAGCATGGTTTCCCTGAAAACCAACCCAGAGATGCAAGCATATTGGCAAGGTAACGGTTTTGATGAAGTGGTGTTAGTGGATGCCAAAGATTTCGACGATCAAAATCAACCAGGGGATTACGTTGATAGTACCGCCTTTTCCTTTGAGAAACGCCTAGAATTTACTCAAGCAGTACTTTCGGGTGTAGATAAAGCAGCGCGATCGGCATTGGGTGGTAAACTTACCGTCTTCATTATTAAACAACTCAAAGGTGCAGGAGTCCACGCGCGGGGTTCAAAGTCTCACAACCTGTATCCTAAAGATACGCTGGATGCGCCTCATATTGTTAGTGCATTGCAAACCCGTGCTTTATCTGCGGAAGCTTGGCAATTAGTCAGAACAAATGCCGAACGCGCAGGCGGTGGCCCAGCAGCGAAAACTGTAGTAACAGAATTTGAATTTCCATTACCAGATTTAGGCGAATTACCTTTAGAAGAATATGCCGTTGGTGGTGAAGCAAAAGTTTCCACAACCGCAATGGGACGATTGGTAGGAATAGTAGGAAATAAAGATCAGAATTTCCTCGTCACCAATGCTGATGGTAATGAAGCATCTGGAATTGCCAACATCAACCAAGAATTAAAGATTATTCACCCCACAACCGACGATTTATATAATCAAGCACCAAACGGACAAGTTTATGAACCATTGAGTGAAGATGCTTGTGCTGGTTTAGCTGCGGGTTTAGCGTTAATGGGTGCGAGAACTTTGTGGTGTTCTTATGAATCTTTTGCCATCAACGGATTACCAATTTGGCAAACTGTAACCCAATCAATGGCAGAATTGCGCCGTCAAACTCCCTCGACTATTACTTTATTCACAGCAGGCGCATTAGAACAAGGACGCAACGGTTGGACTCACCAACGTCCCGAAATTGAAGCTTACTTTGCTTCGTTGATGCGAAATGGAAATGTTTTCCCATTATTTCCGCCTGATGCTAATAGTATTCAAGCTTGTTATGATTGGGCATTGAAAACTAAGAATAAGGGAATTGTAATTACTGCAAGTAAATCGCCGTTACCAATTCGTACAACTTTAGAACAAACTCGTCAAGGGTTGCGTGATGGTGCAGTGTTATTACATGAAATCGCTGGTGATAAACAAGTTGTATTTGCTGTAATTGGTGATATGACATTAATGCCAGTATTTGAAGCTGCGGCTTTCTTAGAAACTGAAGGTATTGGTGTGAAGATAGTTTCTGTTATTAATCCTCGGCAATTGTACCGTAGTCATGATACTGCATGGGATACTTGTTCTGAACCCGAAGGCGGTTTCTTGGATGATGCGAAATTTGCCAAATTATTTGATGGCGATGCGCTAATTGCTGTTACTGGTGGTGCTGCGGCGATGCTAGAACCAATTCTGTTACGGAGTACAGCGAAGCGCGACACCTTTGCTTGGAAACGTGGCGAAACTACAGCCAGTGCAGGCGAGTTGATGGCATTTAATGGATTGACTGCTGAAGCATTGACGAAACGTGCGATCGCATTAGTGCATTAAATAATGTTACATAAATGCGGGATGATTTTATTGAATTTTCCTTTGCGTTTCATCCCTAGATTCAGCAACTCCCATTAAATAAAGCTGAAATTGTTTCTACTTTTATCGCATTTATACGTATAGAAACGCTGAAATTGCGTCGGAATGCGTATATTTGCGTTTTTTTATTGAAAAGAACTTAGCAAGCATAAAAAATGGGAGTAGATTTGCTGAAATTCTTTGACAAAAGCTGGTTTTGATGTCGCAAAAGCTGGTTTTGATGTCGCAAAAGCTAGTTTTGATGTCGCAAAAGCTAGTTTTGATGTCACAAAAGCTAGTTTTGATGTCGCAAAAGCTAGTTTTGATGTCAGAAACTTAGTTTACAAGTCGCAAAACTTGATTTTCGTAGCTAGGACGAAGGGTGATATTTTATCTACAAGCGTGGGGAATGTGGAGATTTGAGAAAAAGTGCGATCGGGTTAGTGTATTAAGATTTAGGTTATTATTGCCGGAAATACACCCATATATACGCAGATAAAGAGGCATTTTAATGGGTGTATTTGCGGTTTTCTTATTCGATATATTTTATTAAGCTACAAAACTAAAGGTTTTTTTTTAGTCGAGTTATCAACTACAAAAATTCTATATCTAAGTATGGTATCAAAAGACATTTTTATGTTCGTAGATGAAACTGGTACTGACAAAGAATCAAATCTTCTAGCAATAGCCTGCGTTACAACACATGATCCTGATTATCTAAGATCCCAATTGGAGAATCTAAAAAAGAATATTCTAAGCGATCCAATCCGCAGTAGAGTACCAAGTGTACAAAATTCTCTATTAAAAAAAGGGTTTCATTATTGTGAAGATGATACTGTTGAAGTAAAAGTTGATGTTATTAATCTAATTAGTCAATTACCATTCCAAGCTTATATTTGTTATCAAGAAAAGGAGAGTGATTTTAATCCCAGTCAGGGATATGGCTGGTACGATAAGCTTTTCGGTCGTGTTATGTTTGAGCGCCTGCGAGCAAATCGGAATGTACCTATCCATATCTGTTTTGAACAGCATGATAATCGGATTAAAAATCGTCGCGATCAATTAGAAGTAATTGTTAATCAGCAAGTTGAAGAAATTCAATTACGGGATAAAGTTAAGTTTGGGGACTATCCCAAGGTAATTAGCGCTGGTAAGGATGAACCTTGCTTAGTATTAGCAGATTATGTGGCAGCTATATTTAGAGATTACGTGGCAAGTGGAGTAAATAAATCTACTTCTTGGCAAGCACGTAACTTTGAAAGAATTCGCCCAAAAATTCGATGTATTCACAGATACGGGACAAATGAATTCTTTACACGTAAACATCCATTTCCTTAAAGGGATAAATTCATTTTTATAAATCCGCTATAGGATACCATGCTATGATGTGAATGGTTCTGGAAGCGTAACATTATGTGGGCACGAGTCGTGTCCGCTTCTGAATACCTCACAGTGTAATCATTCCTTACTCCTCCAGAACCACCCACTATGATTGAATTAGACTTCAAATCCCTAGAAAATATTGATCATATTGCAAGAGCAGTGAATTGTTTTCCATCGTTCATTAACATAGTACTTGAGCGACCTTCACTGTTTTATACCCTAAAGAAAATTCCTAAAAGGGGAAAACGTCAAAAGGGACAATACCGGATTATTTACGAAGTGGAGTCAGAACTTAATATTATTCAGAAGAATATATCTACAGCGGTTACTTCAAAACAGCAATTTCCTGAATATGTTCAAGGTTTTGTAAGCAAACGCTCGATTGCAACAAATGCCTCACTTCACTTATCTCAAAAATATGTCTTAAATCTGGATGTAAAGAACTTCTTCGATAGTATCACTCAAAAACAGGTTTCTGATGTTTTTAAAGAGCTTGGCTGTACAGAAAAAAGTGCAGAAATATTCACTAAATTATGTACTTTTAACGGACATCTAGTGCAGGGTGCTAGTACAAGTCCCGTATTAGCTAACCTGGTATGCAAGGAGCTAGATCAAGATTTTGCCGGACTAGCAAAACAATATAATTGCTCATACTCTAGATATGCTGATGATATTACCTTCTCTGGCGATCTAACACCTCGTAAAAAAGATATAGAGAAATGTTTAAACAAGTATGGATTTGAGTTAAATTCAGCAAAATGGAAACATCAACGCAGAGGTCGGTCACAATACGTAACTGGGTTAACAGTTTTTGATAATACAAAACCTCGTATACCAAAGTTCATAAAAAAACAGTTGCGGCAGATTTTGTATTATGCATCTAAGTACGGTTGGGATAACCATCAATATAAAGTTAGCAGCCATAACCATAAAAATATGTATTATGACATAAAAAGAATAGATGGACTGATTGCTTTTATGTATTCAGTAGAGCCAGATAGAGCTTTAGAATTTGACCTGCAATGGCAAAAAATTATCAAAGAAGAAGGTATAGTTGATGAAGATCAACGTGACCCTTATGCTATTTTTGCACGTCATTCTCCTGTGTAAAAAACAAGTTCAATAAAGGTTATATTGCCAAGGTTCCTGAACTTCCTGCCTGTTTCAGTCAAGTTAAAGATTAGATTAAGCAATCTTTGATGAAGACAAATGCACAGATTTCGACTTAACCAATCACCTCACAGCCAATTATAATGTACTTAAGGTTTTACATAAGGATGGAACCATGACTGACGCTCAAAATATGGTTCGCTTAAATTTAGATTTGTCACCTGAACTAAATCAAATATTAGACGAACTAGCAAATAAAATAGGCACAAGTAAAGATGATGTTCTGCGTCAGGCTATAACGTTAATGCAAATGATGGTTATAGCTAAAGAGGAAACCAAAAAATTAGGAATTCCAGAAGCTAATCAATTGATAGTCAATGAAATCATTCTCTCATCTGAACAGCAGCCAAAACCGCATCCACTAGATACATTTATGGAAAGGCTTGGCCCTTGGGAAGATGAACGTACTGCTGAGGAAATAGTCAAAGACATTTATGATAGCCGTACTATTTCTAACAATGACATTAGTCTATGACTTATTTACTTGATACCGATATTTGCATTTATTGGATTAAAGATATTAATTCAGTCAGAAATAAAGTTAGAGAAATAGGATGGAAGCAAATTTATATTTGTAGCATCACAGTTGCTGAGTTATATTTTGGTGCTTATAATTCTCAACGAGTAGTGGAAAATTTGACTCGTGCAGAAGACTTTATTCAAAACTTACCCATCATACCTTTAACTGATCCTGCTCTGAGAAAGTATGGTGAATTAAAAGCAGAACTCCGTAGAATAGGGCAAACAATTGCTGAATTTGATTTACTAATTGCTAGTGTTGCACTTGCAGAAAACTACACTTTAGTAACAAACAATACTCGCCACTACGAACGCATCAACGGATTAAAACTGGAAAACTGGACTCTGCTTTAAAACTCAACATTAGTTAGTCTCGATTATTTGGCTGTATGCCATTATAAATTAGATTATCAGCAGCGATCGCGCAATTTCTCTTCTACCGATTGGACGTACTTGTATGCTGTGGAGTGAAACAATTGCCACAGTTTCCCCATCCAATGTGACAAATTCAACTTCATATCCTTTGCCACCCTGATGTACTAAAACAACTGTACCTGTATCACCCTCTTCTAAACTATATTCTGGTACATCACTAGTCAGAATAACTCTATCAAGTTCTTGAATCATTCTTCTCTCCGTTTCAGTGGGTATGAAGTAACAAATTTAGGAATAGTTTCCCCTGTTTCAATAAACCAAGCCGAACTAATCACGGCGTTTCTGCCATCTGGTGAAAGCAGTGTACCTTCTATAGCATATCGAGTTCCAAATGGTGAATCTTCAATCTTTGTAACATCGTTAGATACTTTGGTGTGAATCAAAAGCAACCTTATCAATTCCCAATCATCGGGAATTAGCACCTGGGTTACTTAGAAGTTTGATTCGACAGGTAGGAATTACAGTTGATGAATTCCTCGAAAACAAATGAACTCAGATATAAGCATCATTATATTAGTCAGCATAACCCTATCAAGTTATTGAATCATCGCTGTTAATTTTACAGCCTTAGCTAACTATAATTTACTTAACATTTTACGTCTCAGCAATGATTACCGATAGACTAAAATTGGTAAATAAGCCTTTTATGAAATCACCACTATGCAAGTTAATAATCTTACCATTGACGAACTTAAAGCCCTGATTCGAGAAACTGTTAGAGAGACAATAGAAGAATTTCTAGCAGATCCAGATGCGAATCAAACAATCAAGGAGAATTTTAAACAAGAACTATTAGCAATTCAGAAGCGTAGAGAGGCAGGTTTTAAAGGTATTCCCGCAGCAGAAGTTATGCAAAGACTCGATTTAGGGAACGGATGAATTACTTAGTTGAGTATGAACCAGAAGCCCTAGCTGACCTAGAAAAGTTGACAAAAGCAGTCTCTGGAAGAATTGTTAACAAAATTAACTGGTTGGCTGATAATTTTGACCAAATTACACCGCAACCTCTGACGGCTGACTTATCAGGTTTTTTTAAACTGAGAGTTGGAGATTATCGAGTTATTTATGAGTTTGACCTTGATAAAAAAACTATTTTTATTGATCGAGTTGGACATAGGAGAGAAATTTACAACTGAATTCTGTACTTTATTTTTGGTCAAATATTAAAATATTGAGTTCAATCTCTAAGGATTTTCTATGGAAAAGTCACAATCTACTTCTGAGCAACATTTAAATCTTCTCACAGTAACAGACTTTGAAGATTTAATCGTCAAAATTGTTTATAAAGTGGCATCTAAATAGCATGATAGATAGAACAGATTTATCAAAAATAATTGCCAGCAAAGGCGACAACCCACTAATGCTGCTACCTGAAAATTTACAGTCGCAAGAAGATGTAGAACTTGAGCGAAAACTGCGGGAACTCAAGTTTAAACAAGAATTAAGAAAAGATTGGATTTTATTTATTGTCAGGGATGTAATAATTTTTCCTACCGCTATCCTTTTTATTTTTGCTGTCAGTGGTTATTCCCTATTTCTTCATATTCATGGGTAACTTATCTGATGACATATAGCAATTTTATCTGATTGGTGAAAATCGTAAGGCTTAGATCCCCGACTTCTTCAAAAAGTCGGGGATTTCGTGCATTATAAGTAAATATGCGTAACTAATTTTACAGAAGACGAAGCCAACTTGCTACAAGTAGACTCATCTTTATATCCACACAAATTTTGCTGGATATAAAGTAAGTATCTGATGGAAATCATCTAAAAATATGGGGCTTTTAATATTTTCTGTCGCTTTATTTGCCATTGTTGCTGTAATTATCATTAATGCTTACAACGATTTAGTTAAGTATCGCAATCGTTACAAAAATGCTTACTCTCAAATTGATGTTCAATTACAGCGCCGCTATGACTTAATTCCCAATTTGGTGGAAACTGCCAAAGGGTACATGAAACATGAACGGGAAACTCTAGAAGCAGTTATTGCGGCTCGGAATTCTGCAATTAATGCTAGCAGTCGTGCGGCACAAAATCCCGGCGATCCACAAGCGATGCAACAGTTAGGTAATGCTGAAGGGGCGCTGACGGGTGCTTTAAGTCGGTTGATGGTACTTTCAGAATCTTATCCAGAATTGAAAGCCGATCGCGCCATGACTCAGGTTATGGAAGAATTATCTTCCACTGAAAACCGGATTGCTTTTGCCCGTCAGGCTTTTAATGACGCCGTGACACTTTATAACACCAAGAGCGAATCTTTCCCCAGCAACCTTGTAGCCAATACTTTTAACTTTACTGTTGCAGAATTGCTCCCCGAAGCTACTCCAGAAATTAGAAATGCTCCACGCGTGTCTTTTTAGGTGTCTATGAATTTCTTTGAACATCAGGATCGGGCACGCCAAAATACGCAACAATTAATCGGGTTATTTTCCCTGTCGATCGCAGTCATGATTATGGCGATTTATATTGCCACTTTATTTCTGTTTCGCATGGCTCCCCGTGTTTGGTGGCATCCAGGGATATTTCTTTACGTGGCTGGGATTACAATAATTGCGATCGCAATCGGAAGCTTATATAAAATTGCCTATCTCCGTGAGGGCGGAAGCGTAATTGCCCAAGAGTTGGGGGGAAGACTCCTGCTACCAGATACAGCCGATGAACAAGGGCGACAACTATTAAATATTGTCGAGGAAATGGCGATCGCTTCTGGTATTTCCGTCCCAGAAGTTTATCTGCTTGAGAGAGAAACCGGGATTAATGCCTTCGCTGCCGGATTTACGCCCAATGATGCTGTAATTGGAGTTACCCGTGGAACTTTGCAACACCTGAACCGGGATGAACTACAAGGAGTCATCGGCCACGAATTCAGCCATATTCTCAATGGAGATATGCGGCTAAATTTGCGTTTGGTGGGATTATTGCACGGGATTTTGTTCATTTATTTAACTGGGGAATTGCTGTGGCGGATTCGTGATAGCTTCCGTTTAGGAAAGGAAGACAAAGGTTTACCTATCTGGGCTTTTGGTTTGGCATTGATGGCAATTGGCGGTATCGGATTATTCTGTGGACGCTTAATTAAAGCCGCCATCTCTCGCCAACGCGAATTTCTCGCCGATGCTTCGGCTGTACAGTTCACTCGCAACCCCAATGGACTTACCGGAGTCTTCCAAAAACTCCAAAAGATGGATTCACGCTTGATTGCGCCCGGAGCAGAAGCCGCTAGCCACATGTTTTTTGGCAACGCCCTCAACCCCTCTTTCTGGGAAAATATGTTTTCTACCCACCCACCCTTAGCAGAACGTATCCGCCGCGTTGGGGGTTTGAATGTCAGCAATTTACCAGCAGTGCCATCTCGTAATCAAGGGCGTTCCCCCTCCCAGGAATCTCTAACAATGGGCTTTGCTGGTGGTTCTGGCCCCACACCAGAACAGGTTGTAAACCAGGTAGGAAGCGTTACACCAGAGCATTTTGCCCATGCTCAAGCGTTGTTATCGCAGTTACCAGAATGTCTGCGTTTGGGTGCGCGGGAACAAGAAAGTGCAATGGCGATCGCTTTTGCGCTAGCGTTAGATACTGAAAACATCGAGATCCAACAACGTCAAATTGCTTGGTTACGTGAGGTGCAGCCTGCTGAGTTAGTAGATAAAACCCTGGAATTGACTAGCGAAATTAGCCAGTTAGATCCCAGAATTCGCTTGCCACTTGTAGATTTAGCAGTACCCGTATTGCGTCAAAATTCTGCCAAAGAATGTCAAAGGTTGTGCAAATGCCTTCACGGTTTAGTTGTAGCTACCGGAAGTTTATCACTGTGGCATTTTGTGTTGCAGTTAATTTTGTGGCATCGCCTCCAACCTAGTATAAATCCCACATCTGCGACAACTGTTGAATTTACCTCTATAGAAGAGATTTGGCCAGATAGTTTATTAGTATTGTCTGTAATTGCCCGCATTGGATACTCCCAACCCGATGCCTCCACCGAAGACATCGCCTATGCTTTTCGTTCTGGAGTTTTTCGACTTCCCAAAGCTGGAGAACAACAAAAACCAGACATGCCACTAAATTGTAATTTCACTGAGCTTAAGAAGAGTATTGATCGCCTCCGTCTTGCCAGTCCTAAACTGAAGCAGGCTATTGTTGATGCCTGCGCCCACACAGTACTTTTGGATAATAAAGTAACACAGTCAGAAGCAGATTTGCTAAGAGCGATCGCAATGACGCTAGATTGTCCCATTCCCCCATTTTTAAACCCTCAGCGTGGTGTTTCCAAACAGAAACAATCTTCTCCACAGCGAAGTTAATATAACCTTACCCCACCCTAACCCTCCCCTTATAAAGGGAAGGGAACTAGATTCGTGTTTCCCCCCTTTATAAGGGGGGATTAAGGGGGGTAATTCGATTTGTGTGTACACGGTAGTCGCCTGCGGGGAGGGGTTCTTTTATTGTCTAATGCCCCACTTATCTAGTTCGCAACAACTGCACAAAAGTATTACTCACCGTATTGTCTTTAGTATCCGCCGCGTATTGAATCAATTTTTCTCGCAGTTCTTTGGCTGCATCTAAAGGCAGCAACGTTGCTAGCAAGAAATAAACACCACGAAAACGCGGATCGCCCATTCTATCAACTAATAGTCCTTCGGCGGCATCAGTTTCGCCGAGAAAGTTTTGCACCAAGAAGAAATCCATGATTTTATCGTGGCGGAAATACCATTCTTTCTTGGCTTCGCCTTTTTCATCTTGCCACTGACGGCTGACTACCATCTTGTATTTCTCGTCTGACAAAGACATGGCTACTTGGTAAAATTCATCTGCGGGTATAGCTTGTTTGTCTTCGAGTCGCATTTCGTAGACGGCGGCTGAGAATTTTTTTAACGGAAATTCTTGATTCCATTCTTTCAGGTATTCTGCCGCCATCAGGTTGTATTGCTGTTCTTGCAGGCGAAATAAGTTTGGCTGTTTACCTTGTGATAACATCAGCGCTACTACTGTTAGATCCATTGGGTTGGAAAGAATTCGGCGGACAGCATCTAACTCTTCTTGGGCTTGTTGCTGTTTGAGGACTTCTGTTAAACAAATGGTGCAGGCTTTTTCGTAATCAGCACCTTGAATTTTGGCATCTTTGGGGAGTCGTGGCTGACGGGAGATCAAAAACTCTTGAATTTGTTGTTGTTCAAGGGGCTGCAAGTAGTATATTTTTGCTGTAGAGGGCGGTGTCCACTCTAGGGGCTGGGTAGTCATTATAATATTGCCCCGGAAATAGCTTTCGACAAACTGGCAGATTTTGGCCCGGGTTTCGGCGGTGACTTCGTTGAGTCCGTCGATGCAGATATCTATCGCGCCACTGTAAATCAGGTTTTTCAGGAAGCTGGCATCTTGGGCTTGGCCGTGTAGCTTGTCTTGGATGGCTTCAATTACGCCTTTATGACACTTTTGGGCGGGGAGATAAACGACTATGCGCTCTTGATTTTTCAACAGATGACGGAGAAACATCGACTTGCCTAAGCCGGAATCTCCTTGTAAGATAATTTGTCCTTGAATACTAGGTAAGGCTGCGGTAATTGGCTGGATGTCTCCTGATGTGGGAACTTTGACTTGAGATTCTGGGAAGTATGATTGGTCATGAAAATTATCTAACCCGGCATCGGCTAATAGGGAAGGTTTGAATGGTTCAAATAATTTGCGGCGGAAAAAGGGAACCCAGGTGAGGAAAAAGCCGACATAGCCCACGCCGAGAATCCGGCGTACCCAAGGGTTCCAGAAGAAGATGGCTTGGACTTGGGGAAATTTGGGGTAGGCAAAGATGAGGGCTAGCCAAAAGGCAATGTGAATGATGATAATGTTTCTGGCTCTGAAAAACCACTGCCAACCTTTGAGGTTAACTATGACTGATTGCAGTGAATCAGCTTCGTTGTATCCGGCTGTTTTTAGGTTGTTGTAGTGAATTTCTAAAATAACAATATCTTGTGGTTGCCAAGAGACTTTTCTCGCAACCTCGGCGATTTGCCTTGCTAAGTCTTTTCGTAATTCTGGCAGTTCTTGACTGGGTTCCCAGACTTTGCGAAAAACCTCCAGTGTCTTCTTCCCGTCTTCGTATTTTATTTCACGAGGAATTGCTTTAGGCTTACCGAGCCATGTAAGTAGCGTTTTCACATCGTCAGTGCCAGTGCCGAGGAAATAGGTTAGAAAACGCCAATTTAAGTATTCTGAATTACCAGGCTCATAAATATTATTCAGAATTACAACAACCTCCTTTAAATCCAGTTTTCTGATATTCGTTAATGCCTCTGCCGCACTGCCACGAGCATCTGAGTCAACCTTTTCATCCTTGAGGAAGTTGAGGATGTCAGGGATGTATTGAGCCGCCGCCTGCCCAAACTTGCTCAATGCCACTGCCGCCCTGCCACGAGCATTTGAGTCAACCTTTTCATCCTTGAGGATGTTGGCGATGTCAGGGATGTATTGAGCCGCCGCCTGCCCGAAGTTGCTCAATGCCTCTGCCGCCACGCGACGAACATCTGAGTCAACCTTTTCATCCTTGAGGAAGTTGAGGATGTCAGGGATGTATCGAGCCGCCGCCTGCCCGAAGTTGCCCAATGCCTCTGCCGCCACGCGACGAACATATGAGTCAACCTTTTCATCCTTGAGGAAGTTGAGGATGTCAGGGATGTATCGAGCCGCCGCCTGTCCGAAGTTGCTCAATGCCACTGCCGTACCGCCACGAACATATGAGTCAACCTTTTTATCCTTGAGGATGTTGAGGATATCAGGGATGTATTGAGTCGCCGCCTGCCCGAAGTTGCCCAATGCCTCTGTTGCCCCGCCATCAATAAATAAGTCAATCTTTTCATCCTTGAGGAAGTTGAGGATGTCAGGGATGTATCGAGCCGCCGCCTGTCCGAAGTTGCTCAATGCCACTGCCGTACCGCCACGAACATATAAGTCAACCTTTTCATCCTTGAGGATGTTGAGGATATCAGGGATGTATTGAGTTGCCGCCTGCTTGAAGTTGCCCAATGCCTCTGCCGCCCCGCGACGAAAATTTACGTTAACCTTTTCATCCTTGAGGATGTTGAGGATTTCAGGGATGTATTGAGTTGCCGCCTGTCCGAAGTTGCCCAATGCCTCTGCCGCCCCGCGACGAACATCTGAGTCAACCTTTTCATCCTTGAGGATTTTGAGGATGTCAGGGATGTATTGAGTCGCCGCCTGCCCGAAGTTGCCCAATGCCCCTGCCGCCCCACGACGAACACTTGAGTCAACCTTTTCATCCTTGAGGATGTTGGCGATGTCAGGGATGTATTGAGTTGCCGCCTGCCCGAAGTTGCCTAATACCCCTGCCGCCCCGCGACGAACACTTGAGTCAACCTTTTCATCCTTGAGGATGTTGGCGGCTTTCTGTGCTATGTCCTTCGGTTTCTTAACCACGGTTTTCAAGTCTTTTAGTTCATATGCAGCTAATTTGTCAAAAGCATATCCCTTCACTTTGTCGTAGCTGTCGTCAAGGGCTGCTACTATACCGTTAATCTGCCAATCTTGGGGCTTGGGTTTGGGGGTTTCTTTGGCGCTAACCCAAGGTAGACAAAAAAGGAAAGAAAGGATGAAAGCTAAAGCATAAAGGATAAGGGGGGAAGGCTTGCTGCGGTGGCGGGGAGTTGTTACCATGTTTGGAGCAAGGTGGGAGAATACACGAGATTATGAGTATAATAACAACCTTGCAATTCCTAATTCCTAATTGAAAATGCAACTTGGTATCAACAAGTGGTAAGCGATCTGCATTTACGAGTATCAAACACTCGTCCACGAGTATTAAAGACTCTCGCGCCAGTATTAAAGACTCATCCACGAGTATCAAACACTCGTCTACGAGTATCAAACACTCGTCTACGAGTATCAAACACTCGTCCACGAGTATCAAAGACTCTCGCGCCAGTATTAAAGACTCTCGCGCCAGTATTAAAGACTCGTCCATGAGTATCAAAGACTCGCTCACGAGTATCAAAGACTCATTCACCAGTTGACAAAATAAAAAGGAAAAAAGAAAAGGAATTAAATTTCCCTTTAACTTTTCCCCTTTGACTCTTGCAGTATCTTTAGCAAGATTTTCAGCCTATGAACCAGAGTTAGTTTTAACAGGTTTATTTTTAATAGCCTTAAAACGATCGCCTAACTGTTCAGCAAGAGTTTTTAACCCTGGAGTCTTCTTAGCAGCAGTCTTGACGTAATCATAAACAGTCAAACTGCTACCCATTGCTTCGCTACCGACTGCCATTAGGGTATCATCTACCTGTTCTGTCAGTTGTTGCAGTTTGATCAACAGTTCGGTAAGCGTTGCGGCTAATTGATAATCGCGCACAAACTCATCTACATCAAAGCTAGCTGGTAAAATGTCTCGGTTAGACTGGGCAGCAGTTAGGCTAGTGTTGACAAAAGCTAGGCTTTTATCGCCCATCTTAAATAACTTGCGTCGTTCTTCCACACTCAGAGTTACCAGAAAAGGCATCTTTGCTTGGATAGTCGCAAAGGCTGCTTTAATTTCTTGGATATCTGCTGGGGAAAGGGAGGCGGTAATGTTTTGGTAAGCCATTAAATATTTACTCAGGTGAATCTGTTTGTTATGATTCCCATTGGTAAATGCGATCGCACATCCCACATCCCATAGCATAAAGTGCGATCGCCGCATTTGGGAGCAATCGAAAAATCAGCCCAATCTGAGTACAATTTGATTAGATACAGGTAAGTCTGACTTTCTATGACTCCAGTAACCGATATTCGTAGAAGAGCGATCGAACTGATTGAGCAGTTGTCTCCAGAAAAGTTATCTGCCGTAGTACAGTTATTAGAGTTTCTGTCTGAACCCTCCCAGCCAGGTACATCCAACGATCAAGAAGTAGTCCTGCTGGAAGTAATCCAACGTCACCTTGCGTCTGACGATCAGAAAAGATTACAGGATTTACGCGATCGCTGTGAATGGGGCGAACTCACAGCGATCGAACACGAAGAATTGATCCAGTATGAAGATCAGCTAGAACAGTGGAAAGTCGAACGTCTGCAAGCTCTCATTGAGTTAGCAAAGCTCAAGAAGATCGACTTGCTTACCTTGAATCGCCAATTTTTATCAGACTCTCAGTTATTCCATGCCGTCTGAGTTTGTTCGCAAAGCGTCGCCAGAAGAGAAACGAGTACCTGCTGCACTGAGACGAACGATAGCTAGCAGAGCTAAAAGTCTTTGTGAATATTGCCGATGCCCAGAAGAATTTTCTCCTGACAGCTTCACTGTAGAACACATCAAACCTCGTCAGGCAGGTGGAGAAACGATCTCAGAAAATTTAGCTTGGTCGTGTTTTGGCTGCAATGCTCGAAAGCATACCAAAATCAGCCATCCCGATCCAGAAACCAAACAAGAGATTGCGCTGTTTCATCCTCGTCAGCAGCTTTGGTCAGAGCATTTTACCTGGAACGATGATTTTACCAGGATTATCGGCAAAAATCCCTGTGGTCGAGCCACGGTGGAAGCTCTGCAATTAAATCGGGTTGGAGTTGTTAACTTGCGTCGTCTTCTGACTTCAGCCGGACTGCATCCACCGCAGTAAAAATGGTAAAAGTTCGTAGTTATCAAACAGAATTCAGAAGTCAGGAGCCAGAATTCAGTATGAATTCTGAATCGATTTAGCGGATGAATAAACGGGTCTAAAACCCCCTCCAAATCTCCGATTTGGAGGTCTTCAATTCCTGCGCCGGTCTGAATCCCCGACTGATTAATTCTGACTGCTGAATTCTGACTTCTGAATTCTTCTTCAAGAACGCGATGGTTTTTTACCAAAGCCATAGCGTAATCTATCCATAATCCAAGTTTGGAAATTATCAATGTAGCTAAATATCACTGGCACTACTACCAATGTCAGCAAGGTAGAAGTTGTAAAACCGCCCATAATGGCAATTCCCATTGGTTGGCGAACTTCAGAACCCGCGCCAATTCCTAATGCTAAAGGCAGAGTCCCGGCGATCGTTGCCAAAGAAGTCATTAAAATCGGACGCAGACGTGACACACCCGATTCAACAAGCGCCTGACGTTGGGTTTTCCCTTCCTGCATGTTGATGATTGTATAGTCAACTAACAGAATCGAGTTTTTGGTGACAATTCCTAACAGCAGGATGATCCCAATCAAAGCATATATTCCCAAAGGTTTCTGAGCAACCATTAACGCTACCAATGCGCCGCCTAAACAAAAGGGCAAAGCCGCCATAATCGATAATGGATGCAGAAAGTTGTTATACAACAGCACCAGAATTGCATAGATACACATTAATGCCAATCCTAATGCACCGCCAAAACGGCCGAAAATGTCTCGCATAATTTTGGCGCTACCGGATGGTTGCTGTACTACCCCTGACGGTAAGTTTTGCATCACAGGTAGTTTGTTGATTGTTTCTACTGCCTCTCCCAAAGAAATCCCTTGTAGATTGGCTTCTACGGCAACTTGACGGGCGCGATCATAGCGGTTGATGGTTGCAGGTCCACTGCCAAAGCGGATGTCTGCAACTGCGACAAGGGGAATTAATCTCCCATTTTGACTAGGGACTTGTAGATTTGTGATTGTGTTGATGTCAGCCCGCGCTGTCGGATCGATTTGCACCCGAATGGGGATTTGCCGATCGCTTAAATTAAATTTCGCCAAGTTGGCCTCATTATCGCCGATGGTAGCAAGAGAAGCAGTCCGAGCGATCGCTTGCACTGTCACCCCTAAATCTGCTGCCCGTTGTGGGTTGGGAATTACCAAAATCTCTGGTTTAACCAAACTCGCAGTAGAAGACACTTCCACCAATCCGGCTAGCGATCGCATCTGCTTTTCTAGGGCATCAGCAGCTTGATTCAACGCTTCAGGATTTTCACTTCTGAGGACAATTGATAAACCTTTCCGACTGTCGCCTGGTGACTGACTTTGGAAACTAATTCTAGCTCCTGGTATTTGTTCAAAGTCAGGACGTACTTGTTCTTCAAACTGTTTTTGGGAAATATTTCGTTCTTCTCTAGGTTTGAGATTAATGGCAAGGGTTGCAGAATTAATCTCTTCTGTCGCTAATACACGTTCAACTACTGGGTTTTGCCGAATGATGTTAGTAGCTTGTGTGACTACCTTATTAACGTCTTCTAATGTCGAACCAGGAGGTAATTCTATAGATACGTTGGAAATTCCAAAATCGCCATCATCCACAAAACCCTTGGGAATCAACGGAACCAGCGTTAGACTCGCAATAAAGAAAGCTAAAGCGATCGCCATTGTTGTCAATCTATGGCGTAACGCCCACTCAAGGAGCGATCTATAAGGTTGAAACCCCCGACGCTTTTTAGTTCTATGTTTTTTGCTGCCATACCCGCTACCTGGAAGTGCAAATTTAAAATTCAAAAATTTTATTACTCTCCCTGTCCCCTCTCGCCCAATCCCCACTCCGTGGGGGCCCCGAGTCCCCCTGCTCTCCTCTTCCTTCAAAAGATACGCCCCCATCATCGGTGTAACCATCCGCGCTACCAGAGTTGAGAAAATTGTGGAAACGGCAACGGTAACACCAAATGGTTGGAAAAACTGCCCTGGAATCCCACCCATAAAGGCAACGGGCATAAACACCGCAACAATCGTCGCTGAACTTGCTATTACTGCTAACCCTACTTCATCAGAAGAGTCAAAAGCGGCTTCCCAAGCTGACTTACCCATAGCCATGTGCCGTTCCATGTTTTCAATTTCCACAACGGCATCATCTACTAAGTTGCCTACCGCTAGCGCTAATGCCAACAAAGTCATGTTGTTGAGGGTGTAACCAAGGGCTTGCTGCACCGCGAAGGTAGGAATTATTGACAAGGGTAAGGCAACAGCCGTAATTAATGTTGCTCGCCAGTCCCGCAAAAATACTAAAATAACGATGACTGCCAGCACCGAAGCTTGAATCAATTCATCAATGGTGCTTTGGTAGGATTGGCGAACAACATCGGCTCTAGTAAAAATTAAATCCAGCTTCACATCTGCGGGAAGGGTTTTTTCCAGTTCTTTAACTGCTGCTTTCACTCCTTGTTCCACAGTCACCAGAACGCTGCCGGTACTACGTAACACTTGGAAAGCTACCACAGGTTGATTATTCAAACGGGCAGCTTGACGCACATCACCAAATTTATCTTCTACGGTTCCCAAGGTGGATAAGGGTACGGAACCACCTTGTGGTAAGAGGATTTCGTAGGTTTTCAACATATCCACACTGGCTGCACTTCCTAAAGTGCGGATACTTTGTTCGCTACCACCGACTTCGGCACGTCCTCCAGGTAAGTTAATGTTCAAAGCGCGGATTTGGTCGTTTACCTGGGTGGCGGTGATACCTAAAGATTGTAAGCGGTTTGGATTCAGATTAATCCGAATTTCTCGGTCAACTCCACCGACGCGCTGAATTTGGGCGACACCACGGACTCCCAATAAGGCGCGGCTAATGGTTTGATCGACAAGGTTGCTTAATTCTTCTACAGAACGCCGATCTGATTTAACCGCGTAAGTAATCACCGGGCCCCCGGAAAAGTCCAGACGTTCCACAATTGGCTCGTTGATATCTTGGGGTAAATCTTGACGAATTTGAGCGATCGCATTGCGAACATCATTGGTAGCGCGATCGCTATCTGTACCCAAAACAAAATTGATTGTCGTCTTAGAATTCCCATCGCTGACAGTGGAAATCATATAATCGATATTGCCCAACCCTGCAACGGCATCTTCAATTTTCTTCGTCACTTGGGATTCTAGTTCGGCCGGGCCTGCACCCGGTTGCGTAACTTTTATCGAAACTGTTGGCACATCAATATTTGGGTTAATATCAATCCCCAAGGATATGAAGGAGAACCAACCCACAACTGTCAAAATTAAAAATAATACTATTGTGGGAACGGGTTTTTTAATCGACCAAGCTGAGAGATTAAAAGACATTGGAAAATTTTAGATTTTGGATTTTAGATTTGTCATTTATCATTTGTCATTTGTCATTGGTCATTTCTCCCCATTCCTTATTCCCCATTCCCTATTTCCTATTTACTTCAAATTGCCACTCGAACCTTATCACCATCTTTGAGATATCCTGCACCATCAACTACGACGCGATCGCCTAATTGCAATCCACTTTTGATTTCCACTTTATCGTCATTGGCAGGATCTCCTAACTCTACTTTTTGGCTGCGGACTATATCTTCACTCGATAAGGTGAATACAATTACACTTGAGTCTGCTTGAGATTGCACTGCTTTTTGCGGCACTACTATTTTTATCCCTGAGTTAGTAGTAATTGCAGCATTAGCAAACATCCCTGGTTTAAGTAAAGTTGTTGGCGGTAAGTCAATTTTGACTGTAGCCTCCCGCCTTTGATCGTTTACCTGTGGCTGTATCTCCCTGACTCGTCCTTGCGATCGCACGCGCTGATCCACATCAGAAGTAATCTGCACAGATGCGCCAATTTTCACCTGATTTAATTGAATTTCTGGTACTTTCGCCTGAAGTTCTAACTTTTCATCTCGGATAATCGAAAATAGCTTTTGTGTGCCACCAATCACAGTTCCCACCTGGGTTTGCGGTGGTACACCAGTCACATCACCAACTCTGGCCAATTTCTCGGCGATTATTCCAGCAACAGGCGATCGCACCACAGTTTGTCCCAACTGAGTTTGTAGTTGTTGCACCTTAGCAGCACTGCTCTTGACATCGGCTTTGGCTTTGTTGATGATAGCTTGGGCGCTACCGATATTGGCCTGGGCACTACGCACATTTTCTTGGGAAAGATTCACAACTTCTACGGCAGTTTTCACAGCGTAGGAACGAGTATCGAGTTCTTGCTTACTAATCGTCCCAGAATCAGCGAGTTTTTGATAGCGCTGATAATTCTTGGCTGCTTCTTCTAACCTCGCCTTAGCTTGAGCTAAATCTGCTTGTTTTTGCTGGACTATGGCTTTATTTGATGCCAAATCTGCCTGTTTGGCTGCTAAATCTGCTTGTTTTGATTCTACGTCTGCTTTTGCTTGGTTAATTTGGCTTTGCAATATTGAACCATCCAACACTGCCAACACTTGACCTTTTTTGACAAAAGTCCCTTCTTTTACATCTTCGGGGATGCTTTTGATTTGTAAGCCGTTCGTCTGCGGTAAAACTGGAATTAAATCGTGTGCTGCTACAGTTCCAGTAGTTTTGAGGGTACGGAAAACACGGGCGGTTTCTACTGTGGCGATGGTAACTGTCATTGCTGGGTTAACTTTTTTATCAGCTACTACGCTTGGTTGACGAGGTGAAAGACGACTTAATACACCCATCCCACCAAAGGCGATCGCAATTCCTAAACCAGCACCTAAAAATAATGGTTTCAACCATGCCCTAGTTGATTTTTGATCCGATTTGCTCAAAAAGCTCCTATCTTTATAGGTTATAGCTTCTTCCACCTCGATTTCTGAAACACTGTCATCGCTCACAGTCCTACCTCCACTTTCTGTCTACGTATACCAATCTTGGTATTTTCTTAAGAAAACTTGAAGTTTATTTACTTCATATCAACTATGACGCATTTCATAGTAAATGTCTTTTATATACCGACGTATATAATTAAACAAGTTAATTAAGAGTAATTACTAGCAAAAAAATCTTAAAAAAACTTATGTAGATTATGATACAAAAATTATTTCATATCATCTAGTTACTCAAGGTCACACAATATATGTATTTAGATCACCGTCAACCAATGGTTAGATATGAAAAACTAGTGAGGCGAATCTAGATTTATCTAATTTAAAATCTGCCTTTTATGTATAAAGTTATATCAAGTAAATATTTTTGTCCGGCATCGATAATCCCTCTGAAGCCTTTGTGTCGCCAGGAAACCATTCCATACCATGCAATTTAAGCATAGGACAAGCTAGCGTCCACAGCTACACATGAGTTACAAATGAGCAAAATATATTGTCCTAAATTCATGTGAGTTCCACGAACCTCTCCAACCCAGCCTCTCTCTCAACGGGGGAGCAATGAAATAATCAGGTTTTTAACCCTCTGGCCTAGAAGGAAAAACGAATAAAAGTGAGGTTAAATTCCAAGCCTGATTATGGAATTTTGAAATCAAATCAATAAATAATTGGTATTTACCAGAGTAATCAGATATGTTCAATGCCACTGAAATTTTAATTGATGCCTTTGTAAATGAAATTCGAGAAGGTTACCGTCGCACCTACGGCTGCTTCAAAAATGATTATCAGGATATCATCGCCTGGGCTGGTAACATGGCTTTAGAAAATATTGCCAATAGCGATGCTCTTTATCATAATGTTGAACACACAGTACTTGTAACCCTTGTGGGGCAAGAAATCTTACGTGGCAAACACATTAGAGAAGGTGGTGTTTCCAGTGAAGATTGGCTGCATTGTATCATTTCTTTGGTGTCTCATGATATTGGCTACGTTAAGGGAGTTTGCCGACAAGACCGAGAGACAGCAAATTTATATTCCACAGGTAAAAATGGCAAAATGATTTCTGTAGCTCCTGGCGCTTCTGATGCCAGTCTAACGCCGTATCATGTTGATAGAGCCAAGCTTTTTATTGATGAGCGTTTTGGAGGTCACAAGTTAATCGATGCTGAAGCAATTAAGAGCAATATTGAATTGACTCGATTTCCGGTGCCTGCGGCAGAAGATCATCAAGATACAAGGTGTTTTGCCGGATTAGTCCGTGCTGCTGATTTGATTGGTCAACTAAGCGACCCGCGTTATCTGAAGAAAATTACTTCTTTATTTTACGAGTTTGAAGAAACTGGAGTAAATAAAGTTTTAGGTTATAAAACCCCTGCTGATTTACGTAATAACTACGCTAAGTTTTACTGGAATGGCGTCTATCCCTATATCCAAGAGGGGCTGCATTATCTATCACTGACACAACAGGGAAAACAAATTTTGGCTAATCTCTACTCAAACGTGTTTGTTGTAGAACATGAAAAACAACAGGAAGAACAGCAGCGCTATTTAGAGAAATTAGGAGTTGGGAATTAGTAGAGACGCGATTAATCGCCTCTGTACAGGAGTTATGAATTAAGATAAAAGTTTAATAACTCATAACTCCTAATTACTAACTCCTAACTATTATGGATTGGTGGCGACGACTGAAGAAAAATCCTTTGGCACGATTTGGGGCAATTTTGCTGTTAATTTTCTACATCGCAGTAATTGCAGCAGATTTCGTGGCTCCTTATGACCCTTATGCTTCACAGCCCAATGGTTCACTGCTGCCACCAACTAAGATACATTGGGTTTCTAAGTCAGGGCAGTTTGTTGGGCCTTATATTTACCCGACAACTCAGGGAGACACGAATTTAGAAACAGGCGATCGCGAACTCATTGTAGACTTGACGAAACCCTCACCCCTACGTCTATTTGTCTCTGGGCCAGAATACCGATTGTTGCAGATGAGTTTGCCATTACCCCCAAAGTGGGATGAGGTTACAATCTTTCCTGGTATTCCCTTAAATTGGCATTTATTTGGCACAACAACTGGGGCAAAATTCAACATCTTGGGCACTGATGACCAAAGCCGCGACCAATTCAGTCGCTTGCTGCATGGTGGTCGCATCAGTATGTTTATCGGGATTTTTGGCATTATTATTACTTACCCCCTCGGTTTAATCATCGGCGGAATTTCTGGCTATTTCGGCGGTGTGACTGATAGCGTCATTATGCGTTTGGCAGAAGTGCTAATGACTTTCCCTAGTATTTATCTTTTGGTGACTTTAGGAGCAGTCTTACCACCTGGTTTAAGCAGTACCCAGCGCTTTTTGCTGATTGTAGTAATTACTTCGGTTATTAGCTGGGCTGGTTTAGCACGGGTCATTCGAGGACAGGTACTATCAATTAAAGAGCGAGAATTTGTCCAAGCGTCGCGCGCAATGGGCGCGAACCCAATTTATATCATCCTCCGCCACGTTTTGCCGCAAACGGCTAGTTATGTAGTTATCTCTGCTACTCTCGCAATTCCTAGCTTTATTGGTGCAGAAGCAATACTGAGTCTCATCGGTTTGGGAATACAACAACCAGATCCTTCTTGGGGAAATATGCTTTCTCTGGCTAGCAATGCTTCAATTTTGGTGTTGCAACCTTGGTTAATTTGGCCACCAGCTGTGCTGATTATCCTTACAGTGTTAGCATTCAACTTACTCGGGGATGGCTTAAGAGATGCACTTGATCCTCGTAGTTTGAGAAGATAAGCGTTTAGAAGCTGAAATTGATATTTGTGCAAAAATTGGGTGTGTATTCTCCAATTAGAAACTAAACGGAGTAGTAGTTCTATGGCCTACAGCGAGTTTAGTTTAGCTAAAGCAAAACAAGACTTTAGTTTAATTACATTAGAAAAACGTGATATTTTCGCCGAAGCTCCTGAATTAGCTGCAAGTAATTTACTTGTAGAAACACTCAATTATAACCTGGCGATCGCTTTAGGTAGTAATAGTGAAAAAGCTCGTTCTGAGTTAATTATTGCTCCAATTTTAGTTGATTTACGTCGACAATTACGAGAACAAATTGGTTTATTTTCTGGGGTAGATTTTACTGTCGATAATAGTAAAGGACTAAACGGCACTTGCGATTTTATTATTACTAAATCTCCAGAAATTCTAATTTTAACAGCACCAGTAATTACAGTTGTAGAAGCTAAAAAAGAAAATATTAATGCAGGTTTAGGTCAGTGTGCAGCAGAAATGGTAGCAGCCCAAATTTTTAATCAGCAAGCTGCAACTGAGATTAAAACAGTTTATGGAGCAGTCACAACGGGCAGTATTTGGCAATTCCTCAAACTAGAAGAACAAACATTGACAATTGATTTAAGCGAATATTATCTCAAAGATGTGAATAAAATTCTTGGTATTCTAGCCAGTGGTATTTATCAAGAAGGTTAACAAATATCAAACAGCTTAATATCGAATTCTGGGATCTACATAAGCATTTAAAATATCAATCAAAATACTTGCACTTACAACGATCGCACCAAAAAATACTAGCACTCCCTGGACTGTGGGATAATCGCGATCGGCGATCGCTTGATACAGTCGATTAGCTAACCCAGGCCAAGAAAATGTTACCTCTGTCAAAATTGCCCCACCTAACAGAGAAGCAAAGGTTAATCCCAAGACTGTAATTACTGGAATTAGCGCATTTTTTAAGGCATGAGAGGCTAAAATCTTGTTTTCACCAATACCTCTGGCTCTAGCGGCTTCTACATAATCTGCTTGCAAGGTTTGCTTTAAATTCACTCTTACAATTCGCTCAAAAATCCCACTGAGTAAAATTCCTAATGTGAGACTCGGTAGGGCAAGATGGTGCAAAGATGTGAAAAACTGAGTAAAATTTCCACCGAGTAAGCTATCAATTGTATACAGTCCAGTGACAGTAGTGGGAGCCGGAAGATTAGGCGGAA
Source organism: Nostoc sp. ChiVER01 (assembly GCF_034531155.1). Lineage (NCBI taxonomy): Bacteria > Bacillati > Cyanobacteriota > Cyanophyceae > Nostocales > Nostocaceae > Nostoc > Nostoc sp. ChiVER01. The sequence continues at coordinate 73,835 of NZ_JAVRBS010000026.1, forward strand.
AGCGGTTGGAATTGGGAAACCAACCTAGTTGGACTGAGAAAATCAACTGCAAAAGCATTCCCGCCCAAAACATGGGGAGTGCGTAAGTAATGATACCAAATAAGCGCCCACCAACATCAAAATATGTCCCTGGACGAGAAGCTGAAAGAGTCCCAACCGCAATTCCAATAATGAGTGCAACCGCCATACTACATATTGCTAACTCCACCGTTGCTGGGAAATATTGTCCAATTATGTCCCAAACATTCTCTCCCCGACTCAACAAAGAACTTCCCAAATCAAAACGCAACAAATTTCCTAAATAATTGAGATATTGTAGCCACAGAGGAAGGTTTAAACCTAGTTGTTTTCGCAATTCTTCTTTAGCAGCTTCTGGCGCACGTCCACCGAGAATTGCATCTGCTGGATCTCCTGGTGTTGCTCTTAGTAAGAGAAATACAATGGTGATAATTGTTAATAGCTGAAGTGGCGCGAGAAGCAATCGAGAAACAATGTAATATTGTAAAGCTTTAGAACGAGACATAAGCAATTCAAAATTATATAAATGCAGTTTTTGGAACTATTCAGCTATTAACTAGATATATATTGAACATAAAACATTTTACTTAAGAATCAAAAGTCAATGGTCAATAGTTATTACTAATGACTAATGACTAATGACTACTTTTTAATTGTCTGATAAACCAGAATTTGGGTAGGGTTAAGTTGTACGCTGTTCACACCATTTCGGGCAAATACGTAGTCTTTGCTTTGCCATAAAGGAACATAAGGTACATCAGTAGCTACTTGCGTTTGAATTTCTGCAAAAATTTTCTGACGCGCTTCGGGATTTAGTTCTTTGCGTTGCTGATCAATCAGTTTATTCATGGCTTCGCTATAGTAAAACGAACCCTGAGTTTGACTGGCTCCATCTTCGCATCCTTTAGCAACTGAACCTTTATCACAAGTCAAAAATGGCTGGACGTAATTATCTGGATCTAAAAAGTCTGGATACCAATCAAGTAAAGCTCCTGGATATAAACCTTTGGAAATATCTTTAAAGAAGGCTGGCCCTTCCGCTTGGGTGACTTCAAATTGAAGTATTCCATCCATTTTGGCATCAACAAGAGATTTGAGCGTCTGTGCTGCCAAACTACGAGTAGGTGAACTAGAAGGATACCAAATTTGTATTTTTGCCGGATTCTCTTTAGAAAAACCAGCAGTAGCTAACAATTTTTTAGCTTGATCAAAGTTAGCATCACCGTATTTTTCTTTAAATAATGGCACAGAAACTTTCAATGTTGTCGGAATCATGCTATAAAGCGGATCTGCTTGACCAAGTAACGCCCGTTCATTTAACAGGGGACGGTCAATTATTGACGCGATCGCTTGTCTTACCTCTAATTTATCTAAAGGCTGCTGATTCCGGTTTAATACCAGATAACTTACTACACTACCCTCAGCTGCGATCGCTTGCCAATCACCTTTTTTACCACCTTCTGACAAACTACGATTTTGATCTGGCTGTAGTGACAGATAAGCTACATCGATTGCGCCTGTACGGAAAGCATTAAATAAATTAACCGGACTAGTTTGAATTTGCAGGTTAACACCCTTGTTAACTGGTTTTTCTCCCCAATACTTATCAAACACATCAAATCGAATTGAATCAGTACCATACTGTCCTAATTTGTAAGGCCCAGTTCCCACAAAAATATTCGGCTTAAATTTACCAGCACCAAGTTCGTAAGCTTTTGGCGAAACAGCACACACGCCAGGAAACGCCAGCAATGAAGGAAACGCTGCAAAGGGCTTTTTCAGCTTGATGGTTAACTCATACTCGCCTGTAGTTTTTACCGAATCTACTACATCACCTAGTAAGAATGAAGGTTTCCCTTTATTTTGAATAAAGCGGTTGATGGTAAACGCCATTGCTTGGGCATTAAAGGGAGTCCCATCGTGAAAAACTACTCCTTTACGTAAGGGAATAGTATAAGTTAAGGCATCTTGGCTAACTTTCGGTAATGCTGTAGCTAGCTGGGGTTTAATTTCCGTGCTTCCTGGTTCGTAGGTGTAGAGGCGATCGCTCATATTAAACACCAAACCTAAGGATGCTAACTCATAAGCATCAGCCGGATCAAGGGTTCTCGGCTTTGCTGTTGTACCTATAGTAATACGACCATCACCTGTAGGGCTATTTACAGAACCCGATGGGGGTGTAGTAGTCTGTGGACGAGGAGCGCAGCTAACAACTAAAAATAAACATAGACAGAACAAAGATACGAATTGTGTAATCCGACCCCACCGTTTCACGGACAAAGAAAACCAGGTCATAGCGATAAAATACTTGATATCAGAGGTCAGCAATATTACTACATTTGTGACTATTGTGGTTGATTTTTACAATTAGTTACGTTAATGCGTGTGGCTAAATATATGCATATAGATAACTTACAGCCAGATATGAAAAAACTTACTCGATATTATGACTGAATTGGCAACTACCTCAAAAATTTGTGTAGACTACTCAACTTATAGTTAAATTTATTGCTCGTGTACGATTGCACTATTTATTACAAAAAACTATTAACCAAAAGATAAACTTGGCATTCGTTAAATAATGAAAGGTTTTTATTTAATTAAGATTTTAAACATTTACTAAATTTGTCGTAAATTCATAATTACTAGTGAATAGATTTGTTAAGCTTTGACGGTAGGTCAAGTAGTGTACATTAAAACTTTGCCTGTTGCTACTTGGGTACAGACAATCGTGGCGTTGTTTTTCGTAGAGAACAGCTACATGGTTTTACTTAACAAATAAGAGTGTTTATACATCAGCGAATAAAGCGATCGCGATATTGTAAACAACAGATTGAAAGTTTAAACAGTGAGACTAAGAGCGTGAAATATTTCTTTCTATCTGAAGGATGGGCAGTTGCGAGAGTCTGGGCATCTGATGGACTCTGGCAAATAACTGCATGGCGCCGCCAACCAGATATTCAACGAATGAACATTTGTTTAGTAGAACAAAACGAATTGCTATGGCTTTATCGAGTTGAAGAAGCCGTTTTAACCGTCGAAGTGAAGCCAACAACACCAGAAATTGCCAGTCAGACCATAGGCCAAGTAGTACTCAAGCGATTAATGAGCGCTGAACAGGTAATTGAACGCCTGGGTACGGCTGAGGCGAAATGTCAACTACAAAACATCCACTTGGTGGTTCAGTAAATAGTAGGGCATGGGGCATTGGGAATTGGGCATTGGGTATGGGAAAGAGGACTTAAGGACAAGGAGAATTGGGGACAAGGGGAAAGACTTGTTGGAAGCTCTAAACTTTTGTCACCTTGTCACCTTGTCCCCTTGTCCCTTTGTCCCCTCTGCTCACCTGCTCCCTCTGCTTCCTCATCCCCCTCGTCCCCCCACTCCCTCTACTCCTTATCCAGCTCTGCCCCGTCCTCCCCTCGTAAAGAAAAGATAAGAAAATTTAATCTCCGATAGCGATTGGTAGCGAAAAAACTTGGACATGCTACGCGATCGCATCAATTTACACGCTTGCAAACAATTCCATCAATAGTTACACTTTTTAAAACATTCTCATTTTTGCTTGCGGTGGCTACCCTACAAGGTAAACCTCCCGAAGCGAGTAAGCATTGCCAAAGCAACCGCACTGTCTAACTTATAAGACTAAGCTGTGGTAAGGTTTTGGCTGTGGCAATAACAAAAAACAAGAGAGAGTTTTCTGAGTGGCGAGTTTCGTTCCTTAGAATCTCAGTAAGAAAATTGCTTTGTAAACTAACTCATCGAGGAGGAGCGTAGTCGATGGGACTACCCTGGTACCGAGTACATACAGTCGTTCTGAATGATCCAGGGCGGCTGATTTCTGTACACTTAATGCACACAGCCTTAGTAGCAGGCTGGGCTGGTTCGATGGCACTCTACGAACTGGCTATTTTTGACCCTAGCGATCCGGTTCTCAATCCCATGTGGCGTCAAGGGATGTTCGTTCTACCCTTCATGTCACGTTTGGGCGTTACCCAATCTTGGGGTGGTTGGAACGTTACTGGTGGCCCAGCAACCGATCCTGGCTTTTGGTCATTTGAAGGTGTTGCTGCGGCTCACATCGTTCTTTCCGGTCTTTTGTTCCTAGCTGCCGTTTGGCACTGGGTTTACTGGGATTTGGAACTCTTTAGAGATCCCCGCACTGGTGAACCTGCCTTAGACTTGCCAAAAATGTTTGGCATTCACCTGTTCTTATCTGGTCTGCTTTGTTTTGGATTTGGTGCTTTTCACCTCACCGGACTATTTGGCCCAGGCATGTGGGTTTCTGACCCCTACGGTATAACTGGAGCCGCGCAAGCAGTAGCACCAGAATGGGGCCCTGATGGTTTTAACCCATACAACCCTGGTGGGATTGTGGCTCACCACATTGCTGCTGGAGTTGTTGGTATTATTGCAGGCTTATTCCACCTCACAGTAAGACCCCCCGAACGGCTCTACAAAGCCCTACGGATGGGGAACATTGAAACAGTACTTTCTAGCAGTATTGCAGCAGTTTTCTTTGCTGCTTTCGTTGTTGCTGGTACTATGTGGTACGGCAACGCCGCTACTCCCATCGAATTGTTTGGCCCAACCCGCTATCAATGGGATCAAAGCTACTTCCGTCAAGAAATTCAGCAACGCGTCCAAACAAGTGTTGCCCAAGGTGCAACCCTTGAGCAAGCTTGGTCGCAGATTCCCGAAAAGCTGGCTTTCTATGATTACGTCGGTAATAGCCCCGCTAAAGGTGGTCTATTCCGTACAGGGCCGATGGTTAAGGGTGATGGCATTGCTCAGTCTTGGCAAGGTCACGCCGTATTCAAAGATTCTGAGGGACGGGAATTGACCGTGCGTCGTCTCCCCAACTTCTTTGAAACCTTCCCTGTTATTTTGACCGATGCAGATGGAATTGTCCGCGCTGATATTCCCTTCCGTCGGGCAGAATCTAAGTATAGCTTTGAGCAATCTGGCGTCACCGTCAGCTTCTATGGTGGCAATCTGAATGGTCAAACCTTTACAGAACCAGCTGATGTGAAGAAGTATGCCCGGAAAGCTCAAGGTGGTGAAATCTTTGAATTTGACCGAGAAACCTTGAACTCTGATGGTGTATTCCGCACCAGTCCTAGAGGTTGGTTTACCTTTGGACATGCAGTATTTGCTCTCTTGTTCTTCTTTGGTCACCTCTGGCATGGCGCTCGGACAATCTACCGAGACGTATTTGCTGGTGTTGATGCCGATCTAGAAGAGCAAGTTGAGTGGGGTCTATTCCAGAAAGTGGGTGACAAGTCAACCCGCCGGAAGGAAGCCCTTTAAAGGACAGGAAACTGGGGAATGGAGACTGGGAAAAGTTTTTCCAGTCCCTAATACCCAGCACCCAATCCTAATCCCTCATTACTAGCTGGATAGGCAGGAAATCGTAATATGGAAAGCGTTGCGTACATCTTGATTTTTACTCTGTGTATAGGTACTCTCTTTTTTGCGATCGCATTTCGCGAACCCCCTCGTTTTGAGAAACCAAAAGATAAGTAAATCCTATATACCAGACCTTTAAGCGGATTTAATCTTAGTATCCGTTGCTACGATCCTTAGTAGCAACGGATATTATTGTATCTGTCCTTTTTTAGTTCTAACTACTAAGTGAATTAACCAATCATTTTTAGATTGTGATATAATTTCCAATCTTGGGAGTAGATATGTGTTAATACTAGCTTTTCTGCGCTAGGATGAAAATGGATGTCAATGTAAGCTGCCATAAAACTGTTTGCATAGCACATCGCGCTTGTCGCACAACCTTTACGGAGACTAGAACCAGGAACAAATCAGCATGGTCAATCAGAATTTAACCGCTACAGAAATTGGATTCACTCACGAAGATTTCGCTGCTCTACTTGACAAATACGATTATCATTTTAGCCCTGGTGATGTTGTCCCAGGAACAGTTTTCAGTATAGAGCCGCGCGGCGCTCTGATTGACATTGGTGCTAAAACCGCAGCATATATTCCTATACAAGAAATGTCTATTAACCGGGTAGATAGCCCGGAAGAAGTCTTACAGTCAAACGAAACGCGGGAATTTTTCATCCTTACCGATGAAAACGAAGATGGTCAATTAACCCTTTCCATTCGCCGTATTGAGTATATGCGGGCTTGGGAGCGCGTGCGACAGCTGCAAGCAGAAGATGCTACTGTCCGTTCTGGCGTATTTGCAACCAATCGCGGTGGAGCATTAGTACGGATTGAGGGATTACGTGGCTTTATCCCCGGCTCTCATATCAGTACCCGTAAACCTAAAGAAGAATTGGTTGGCGAAGATTTGCCATTGAAATTCCTAGAGGTGGACGAAGAACGCAACCGCTTAGTTCTATCTCATCGTCGGGCGCTGGTTGAACGTAAGATGAACCGCCTAGAAGTCGGCGAAGTAGTAATTGGTACAGTTCGTGGCATCAAGCCTTACGGTGCTTTCATCGACATTGGCGGCGTCAGTGGTCTACTGCACATTTCTGAGATTTCCCACGAACACATTGATACACCTCATAGCGTGTTCAATGTCAATGATGAAGTAAAAGTTATGATCATTGATTTGGATGCAGAAAGGGGTCGGATTTCCCTATCTACCAAGCAGCTAGAACCAGAACCAGGCGACATGATTAAAAACCGGGATTTGGTCTACGATAAAGCAGAAGAAATGGCTGCTAAATATCGTGAACAGTTGCTAGCCAAGCAACAAGGTGCTACTGCTGCTTCTACTGAAGTTGTAGCAGAAGAAGATATTCCACCAGCAACGGAACTTGATGAAGATATTCCACCAGCAGCTGAACTTGACGAAGATATTCCACCAGCAACGGAAACTGAAGAAGATATTCCCGCAGCAACGGAAACTGAAGAAGGAATTCCAGCAGCTATTGAAGAATAATACATTTATAGTTTTACTTATTTGTAAGTAAGAGTATTAAATAATTCTATAAAGAGGGAAAAACCCTCTTTTTTTATGTGAAGAATTGGGAGCAATTAAGAGTTAAACATAAACACTAATAACTCTTCACTTTTAACTAAATAAATGGAATGAAATATTATGGCAACTATTAAATGTAGAAACATCACTTTTTATAATATCCAGGCAATTTTGTTTGACAAAAACGGTACTCTAGAAGATTCAGAAACGTATTTGCGATCGCTTGCACAAAGAGCAGCAAGGTTGATAGACGCACAATTTCCCGGTATTGGGGAACCGCTATTAATGGCATTTGGCGTTAATAGTAACACCCTCGACCCGGCAGGTATAGTATCCGTAGCAAGTCGCCGCGAAACTGAAATCGCCGCCGCAGCGTATATTGCTGAAACTGGAAAAGGTTGGTTTGAGTGTTTAAAAATTGCCCGTCAAGCTTTGGATGAAGCTGAAAAATATATCGATCAAACTCCTTCACCGCTTTTTGTGGGTAGTTTAGAGGTGTTGAAATACCTTCAAGAAGGGGGGCTGAAACTCGGCATCCTCTCTGCTGCGACAACTGATGAAGTACATAATTTTGTAGCTAATCATCAGTTAGGTGATTATATTCAGCTGGAAATGGGAGTAGATGACGGGCCGAGTAAACCAGATCCAGTGCTATTTTTGCAAGCTTGCCAAGCTTTGGGAGTCGAACCAGGCACTACATTGATGGTAGGTGATTCCGTTGGTGATATGCAAATGGCGTGTGATGCTAAAGCCGCAGGTTGTATTGGTATCACTTGGGTGGGTAAGTCGGATAATGTCCGAGGTGCAGATGTAGTGATTAATCAACTTGATGAAATCCAGATTTTAAAAGATTAGTTTATCTTTAACGACGCCAAATAGCTGTTGAAAGGATCTATAGGTAATAGCGATGTCTGACGACAAGCACTGATGCTCGTAAGGCTTGCGTTAGTTACGTAAGGGCGTCTCTACCTACCGAGTTCGCAATCGTCTGACGTCATTTGAGAGCAGTTGTTACAACGGGAGCAACCCCTAGAACCAACTACCTCTTCTACTTGGGGCCTCCCTAAGTAGAGCAAATAGCTACTGAGAGAAATACCAAGAGTGCTGTCTCACCGCTACATAACCCATCGGTGAGAGGTTAAGATAATCTTATTTTTGTCAATTAAAAATTATGCTGGAAATTTGGAACAAGCAGAGATATGAAATTAACTCTTGTACTAAAGCAATGGATCAAGAATAAAAGATGCGTATCGAAATTACACGTAGGCGTAGCCCGCCATAGGCATCGCCTGCTCAAAATTGTGTTTTTAACCCCAATTTTAGCCCGATTCTAGCAAGATTTTAAGTACTATTGCTGATTGACAAATAGTAGCTACCTTAACCTCTCACGAATGCTACATGCCTAAGTGCTTTCCCGTAATAGTTTGTTAAAATTTACTTTATCTATTCCTTTAGATAGATATAAAATATTTCTCAGATAACTTACTATTTTTTTGAGGCTTGTTAGAAGAACAATTCTCAATGGAAAAATTCAGAAATCAGAATTCAGGAGTCAAAATAAATTAGTGGGAAATTAAGATCCGCCTATTTGTCGTTGACCACTAAATCTTCTCCTTTGGAGACGCTACGCGAGCAATTTAGTCGCCGCCTTAAACCATTTATTCATCTGCTCGTAGGGTAGCTACCCCAGTTGTACAGAATTAAATTCTAGATTGCCAATTTTAACTCCTGGATTCTTGTCTGATAAGTGAAATACGCTGATAAATAATTAATTTCTGAGCTAGAAATTGATTGTTTTATCATGTTTCTGTTTGCCTTAACAGAGCGTATTGCACATACATATTTAATAACTGCTAAAAGCCCCAAACCTCAAACAGGATGCTGGGTAGAATTCCTTTGCGTAGAAGTATCTTAGGAATTTTAAGTTGCAGCTCATGTCCAGAAATTACACGTCTTTGCGGAGTCGAAAAATATGAAAATTCTAACTGGTCTGATTTCCAGCTTGACACTATTGAGTTTAAATGTTGTTGGTTTATCTCAGGTGCAGGCTCAAACACCACAGGGATTTACTTTTCAAAAAGTTCCAGTAACTCTTTTCGGAAATGGTTGCCCAAAGGGAACAGCAGAGGGAATTTTGAATGGAGATACTCTTTCAGTAACATTTTCTGAGTTTGAAGCTTTAGCTGCACCTCCTAAAGTTGTATCAGTATCCTGCAATTTACGGATCGGTCTTAATGTACCTTCTGGATTGAACGTCCAGCCGATTAACATTTTATATAATGGCTTTGCAGATGTGCCTAAAGGGGGTAATGCTAACCTGAACGTTAGAGTGCTATTTCAAGGTCAAATGGTTCCAACTAACAATAATCCAAACGCAACGTTTAACTCTGGCTTCTCAGATGTTTGGAACAAAAATGTAGGTATTACATTAGGTACAATAAATGCATGTAAGAAGCCAGTGAGTTCGATTTTTGGTATCAATACAAATCTGACAGCAAGAGCTACAAATATACCTGTAAACCAAGAAACCCAAATCCGAATTGATACAATAGACACAACCATCGGCCCTGTATTGTTCCAAATCAAGTTTGCTTTTACGCCTTGTTAATTTTTTTAAATGCATAGTTAATTTTGCATTTAATTGTTTACTAAAGCTGATACATATAAGAGGATGTTTTAAAAGTTCCGGAATGTATAGTTTTACTATTCTGGCTCAGTTCAACTGCGACGAACAAATAAGATTTCAGCTATGTACTGAGACACTTGGGCGTGCTTTATCATGAGAGCAAAATACCCTTTTAAAACATTCTCTATAATTGCTTACCAAACTTATCCAAAGATTTCTTCAGAGCGATTGGAAGAAATCTCTGGCTCTTTGTTTGGAAAAACTGTATTGGCTACAAAATGGCAATTCTTAAATAAATGAAATACGCTGATCTTAAATAATTTCAAAATCAGAAATTAATTATTTTATGCGATTTCTGTCTGCTTTAACCAAAACGTATTGTAGACAATTAAGAACTGCTATAACTCCCCAAATACCAAAGAGATCGGTGGTTAAAATTATTTTGTGTAAAAGGAAGAGTCTTAGGGAATTTAAAGTTGCAGCTAATTTGTACAGAAAATTAAACGTTTTCGCGGAGTCTAACAACATGAAAATTTTAACTGGCATTATTTCCAGCTTGACCTTACTGAGTTTAAATCTAGTGGGTTTATCTCAGGTACAGGCTCAAACAGAAGGATTTCAGCTTCAAAATGTTCCAGTAAGTTTTTCGGGAAGTGGTTGCCCACCGGGAAAAATACAGGGAGTTTTGAATGGAGATACCCTTTCAATAACATTTTCTGCATTTGAAGCTAAAGCTCAACGTCCTCAAACTGTATCAGCATCCTGCAATCTGCGGATCGGTCTGAGTGTACCTTCTGGATTTAACGTTCAGCCGATTAACGTCCTATATAATGGCTTTGCAGATGTGCCTAAAGGAGGCAGTGCTGACCTAAATGTAAAAATACTCTTTCAAGGTCAAGAAGTTCCAACTAACGATAATCCAAACCAAAAGTTTAATGCTGGCTTCTCAGATAATTGGAGCAAAGATGTAGGTATTGTATTAAATACAATAAATGCATGTAAGAATCCAGCGAGTTCGGTTTTTGGTATCAATTCAACTGTGATAGCAAGAGCTACAAATGTACCAAGTAAACCTAAAGGTTTAGAAACCCAAGTCCGAATTGATACAATCGACACAACAATCGGCCCTGTATTGTTCCAAGTCAAGTTTGAGTTTAATCCTTGTTAGGTTTTTTAAATGCATAGTTAGTTATTGTATTTAATTTTTACCAAAAGCTTAAATCTCAAAAGCTGCTTTACCAACTTATCGAAAGATTTCTTCTAATCGCTTTGAAGAAATCTTGGACTCTATCTCTTGATAAATAACTAGGTCAAGTCAAATTAGCTGAGAAATATATCAAAATCACAATTTACCAAACATACATTGTTGGATAGGTAAAATATATTTATCTGTGATTTTGAATTTTTTCAAGGATTATTATGACTGCAATTCTGAATTGGATAAAAACTCAGAAGTAAGAATTCAGGAGTCAGAATCAATTTAGTGGGGGGTCAGACCTACCATTTCATTATTGAACAGTAAATCGAACGCGAGTGCGTCTACAAAAGAGAAAATTTCCTGAGGGTATTAAACCCATTTATTAATTTTGCTGGGAGACTACCTATTGCTTCGCTATCTGCTATTTATACAGAATTAAATTCTGAATTCTAAGTCATGACTCCTGAATTATTTTCTGAAAAATGAAATACGCTAATAAATAATTTACGAGCTAGAAAGTAATTATTTTATTCTATTTCTGTCTCTTTGAAGGCGAGCATATTGTAGACAATTAAGAACTGCTGAGAATCTTCCAACTTGGAAAATGCTATTAGGTAAAATTTGTATTTGTAAAAGTATATTAGGGGTTTGACATCGCAGCTAATACGTACAGGAGATTATATAATTTTCGTGGAGTTATTATATGAAAGTTTTAACTGGTCTGATTTCCAGTTTGACGCTACTGAGTTTAAATGTTGTGAGTTTATTTCAGGTACAGGCTCAAACACCCACAGGATTTAAGTTTCAACAAGTTGGTGGAACTTTTTTCGGAAATGGTTGCCCAAGCGGAACAGTACAGCTAGTTTTGAATGGAGATACTGCTTCAGTAACATTTTCTCGGTTTGAAGCTAAAGCTTCACCTCCTAAAGTTGTATCAGCATCCTGCAATCTGCGGTTCGGTCTTGATATACCTTCTGGATTTAACGTTCAGCCGATTAGCATCAGGTATCTTGGCTTTGCAGATGTGCCTACAGGAGGCAGTGCTGATTTGAGGGTTGAAATATCATTTCAAGGTGCAAGTGTTGCAACTATCAATAATCCAAATCAAACGTTTCCGGCTGGCTTTTCAGATACTTGGAACAAAAATATAGATATTATAAGCAAACACAATAAATGCATGTAGTAGACCAGTCAGTTCGATTTTTGGTATTAATTCAACTCTGACTGCAAGAGCTAGAGATATACCTGCAAATCAAGAAACCCAAATCCGAATTAATACAATTGACACAACAATTAAGGATGTATTGTTCCAAATAAAATTTGCTTTTAAGCGTTGTTAGGTTTTTTAAATGCATAGTCAGTTTTGCATTTAATATTTTACAGAAACTGCTGTTTGTAAAACTTTACCAACTTATGGAAAGACTTCTTCAATTACTCTGAATAAATCTTTGCCTCTCTGTCTTGACAAATAGTTAGGTCACGCCAAAGTAGTTGACAAATCTAAATAAATCATAATTGGTAAAAAATATGTCTTTGGATATTAAAATAATATATTTTTGTTTGATAAGTTAATGGTATAATGTTTATAAAACTTCTTGTGAGGGCAATTCTTAATTAAAAAAGAATTCAGAAGTAAGAATTCAGGAGTCAGAATCAATTAGTGGGGGTTCAATACCGCCATTTTATTCTTGAAGGCTAAATCGAACGCGAGTGCGTCTCCAAAGGAGAAGATTTAGTTAGGGTCTTAAACTCAATTATTCATTTGCTGGTAGACTCGCTACCTCTACATGATTTTCTTTTTCGTGCAGAATTCAATTCTGAATTCTAAGCCCTGACTCCTGAATTATTTTCTGATAAGTGAAATACGCTGGTAAACAATTTTTAAGTCAGAAATTGATTGTTTTATTATATTTCTGTCTTTCTTAATCAGAGCGTACTCCATACATTTAATGAGCCTTATAAATCCCCAAATCCAAAAAGTCTGCCAGGTAAAGTTTTTTTGTTTAGAAGTCTATTAGGAGATTGACATTCCATGTAATATCCACACGAGATTACAGATTTTCGCGGAGTTACTAGATGACAGTTTTAACTTTAATCTTTGTTAGGTTTTTTAATGCATAGTTAGTTTTGCATTTAATTTTTCCAAAACTTGATCTTTGTAAAGCTGTACCAACTCATCGAAAGATTTCTTCCAATAGCTCTGAAGAAATTTTTGACTCTGTGTCTTGAGACATAGTTATTGACAACAAACCTGAGAAGCTCTCCTTATTTGAGATGAAAGATATGAAAGTTTTAACTGCTCTTATTTCTAGCTTGACGCTACTGAGTTTAAATGTTGTGGGTTTATCTGAGGCGCAGGCTCAAACACCAGCATTTCAGTTTGAAAGTGTTCCAGTAACTGTTTTCGGAAATGGCTGCTCGTCTGGAAGTTTCCAGGGAACTTTGGTAGGAAACACTCTGTCTGTAACTTTACCTCGATTTCAGGCTATAGCTGTATCTCCTAGAGTTGTATCACAATCTTGCAATCTCAGAATTGGACTTAATATCCCTAAGGGCTACAAAGTTCAGCCCATTAACTTGAGATATTCTGGTTTTGCAAATGTACCTCAGGGGGGTACTGCTGCTCTAAGGGTTACACCAGTGTTTCAAGGGAAAGTAATTCCATCTAGGAATGATCTAAACGCAAACTTCGCTTCTGGCTCTTCAGTTGGATGGCTGAAAGATGTAGCTATTACAGGAGATACAGTAGACGCGTGTGCTAACCGAGTGAGTTCGGTTTTCGGCATCAACACAAATTTGATAGCGCGTGCTACAAATGTAGCTGCGGGGCAGCAAACTCAAATTGGATTCAATGGAATTTATAGAATTAGGTTTAATTTGACTCCTTGCTAGTAGGAGCAGATATAGCGATGCCATGTAGAGAGTCGAATCTTAGAGGATTAAATTAGTCCTCACAAAAAATCGATAAAAAGCCAGAGCACCAGGCTTAGTATGATACTAGGCTGGTGCTTTTGTATATTTTTGTGCAGTCTATCTCTGATTACACTGCTCTGGTGGATTTGGCAAATATTCTGGCAACGTTTTTCTACTGTGGCATAAAGCAGCAAGCATAAATAAAATATTTCTACACTGCTAACTAAATTGAATAAGACAGAGGGAAGGACTTGGCATCCTTTGGCTTCACATACACCCGTTGTTTCGGTTCTAATTCTAATTGGTTAAAGCGATCGCGTGTTAAATGCGCCATCAACACTTGCCCATCATCGAAAGTTAATTCTACCTGAATTTCCCAACCCAAATGTATCAAACGGCTGACTGTAGCAGCTGTAGTAGAACCGTTAGCAACCTTTTCTAATATCACATCTTGCGGACGCAAAAATACTTGTGGGTGTGGTGCATCAAATCCGCTACTTTCAAAAATCTTAGAGTTGCTGGGTAACACATTCACCGGGCCTATGAAGCTCATCACAAATGCGGTGGCAGGATTATCATAAATTTCTGCTGGTGTCCCCACCTGCTCGACACGCCCTTTATTCATCACCACAACTTCATCGGAGACTTCCATTGCTTCTTCTTGATCATGGGTGACAAAAACCGTGGTAACATGAACCTCATCATGGAGGCGGCGTAACCATGCCCGTAAGTCTTTGCGGACTTTTGCATCAAGTGCGCCAAAAGGCTCATCTAGCAGTAAGACTTCTGGTTCTACTGCCAGTGCCCTTGCCAATGCTACCCGTTGTCTTTGACCACCAGAAAGTTGTGATGGATAGCGATCGCCTAATCCACTCAATTGCACCAATTCGAGTAACTGTTCTACTCGCCCCTTAATTTTTTTTGGCTGTGCCTTACGAATTTCTAAACCAAAGGCAATATTTTGCTTGACAGTCAGATGCTTAAATAAAGCATAATGCTGAAACACAAAGCCAATATTGCGCTGTTGTACGCTTTGGTATGTAGCGTCCTTACCGGTAAGCAGAATTTTGCCACTATCTGGCATTTCTAAACCTGAAATTAACCGTAGTAGCGTAGATTTACCTGATCCTGATGGGCCGAGCAACGCAACTAGCGAACCACTCTTAATTTCCAGGCTAACCTGATCAACTGCCTTGAAACTCCCGAATTGTTTAGAGACATTCTCAACTACTATACCCACTGCGGCTGTACCTCTGCAAATAATCTACAGTTTCCTGCTAGGATTACTGTGTCTTACATATACCATATATCGTTAGTTAGAGATAAACAATATTTAGCCAAGATTTAGCTACTACAACTGCCGCAATCGAGGAAGCTACAGTCAGCACCACTGCAATCTAGGGAACCACAATCCGGGGAACTACAATGCGGAATTATGCTAACCATCTCGACACAATTGCAGCCCAAATCGGCACAATCAAAACAGTCAGTATTATTGGTGCTAATAAATGAGGATTTTTGAGTAACTTTACCAGATGCTTTTTGTCGTTGCTGCGTATCTGCTTCCTCTTCCGTCGAGTCTTTTGAGCTCTCGGTTTGCGTAGACGCGTAGCGACAAGCCGCTACGCGTCTACGCAAAATTTGGTTAGCTTGCTTGCAAGCTTGAAATCTTTCACGGGAATTAACAAAAGCTACTTTTAACCCTTCTTTAGCAACTACCTGCTTGAAGTAGCTAGAGCAAGATTCACCGCCATATAATAAGCGGTGAGCGCAAGCAAAGCCTTTGTATGGGGAAATATGCTTTTGATAACTATTAATTGCGGCAACGCTGATTTGTCTGCTAAGAGAATCAAATAAAGAATGCTGCATATTGGGGACTGGGGAGTAGGCAATATTCTTCATTTTTCCCAATCTCAATATCCAATCCACAATCCCTAATTCGTATCGAAACATTAAGGAATATTGCATTTGTGCAGGAACCTGGGGGAAAAGCGCCAAATCACTAGAAAGACCGTGGTAGTATGCTCTCGGTAAATGTGAAGATTGGGAGAAAGACCTTTGACACTACGGGTTGCTGTTATTGGGTCAGGCCCTGCTGGTTCATCTGCCGCAGAAACACTGGCAGCCTCTGGGATTGAAACCTACCTGTTTGAGCGGAAGCTAGACAATGCAAAGCCTTGTGGGGGTGCAATTCCTCTATGTATGGTGAGTGAATTTGACTTACCACCAGAGATTATCGATCGCCGGGTACGGAAGATGAAAATGATTTCGCCTTCTAATCGTGAGGTTGATATCAATCTGGTAAATGAAGAAGAATATATAGGAATGTGCCGTCGGGAAGTACTTGATGGCTTTTTGCGCGATCGCGCCGTAAAACTAGGCGCAAATTTAATTAATGCCACTGTTCATAAAATTGATATACCAGGAAACAATACCGATCCCTATACCATCCATTACGTTGACCATACAGAAGGAATATCACAGGGTATTGCCAAAACTCTGAAAGTGGATCTAATTATTGGGGCGGATGGGGCCAATTCTCGCGTTGCTAAAGAAATGGACGCTGGGGATTACAATTATGCGATCGCTTTCCAAGAGCGAATTCGCTTACCCGAAGACAAAATGGCCTACTATAACGACCTCGCCGAAATGTATGTCGGTGATGACGTTTCTACCGATTTCTACGCTTGGGTTTTCCCCAAATATGACCACGTAGCGGTTGGTACTGGTACAATGCACATTAATAAAGCCAGCATCAAACAGTTACAAGCTGGTATCCGCGCCCGTGCTTCCGAGAAGCTAGCAGGCGGTAAAATCATCAAAGTTGAAGCGCACCCCATTCCTGAACATCCCCGTCCCCGTCGTGTTGTTGGTCGCATCGCTTTAGTGGGAGATGCTGCTGGTTACGTTACCAAGTCCTCTGGTGAAGGTATTTATTTTGCTGCTAAATCTGGGCGGATGTGTGCCGAAACCATTGTAGAAGCATCTAACAGTGGTAGCCGGATTCCTACAGAAGGCGACCTGAAGGTTTACCTAAAGCGTTGGGATAAAAGATACGGACTTACTTACAAGGTGCTGGACATTCTGCAAACCGTATTCTATCGTTCCGACGCCACCCGCGAAGCCTTTGTGGAAATGTGTGATGACCTCGATGTACAACGGCTAACATTTGATAGCTATCTGTATAAGACCGTTGTCCCAGCTAATCCCATCACCCAACTAAAAATTACTGCCAAAACTATTGGTAGTCTAATTCGGGGTAATGCCCTTGCACCTTAATTGCGTGCAAAGGACCAGAACAAATAAATTACCCAATTTTGTGGGGTGGACATCCTGTACGCTTATTAATTAAGGCGGACGAGATGCCCACCCCACAACATATATCTGACTTTTCCCGTTAAGTCATGAAACAACGAAGCAGCAAGAGTTTCAGACTATAATTTATTCTCAATAACTTAATATTAGTGACAATAAATTACGAGAAAATAAGGCTTTGGGCTAGAGGTATAGTAGGCGATCGCTCAATCAAGGAGATAACGGCTTTAAAGCTCGCAGGAGATAGCAATGAAAATATTCCTTTCTCGATTTCCTCTATTGGCGGCGCTGGTACTTTACCTCTTCACCTTATCAAATTAATATTCGACTTTCAAACTTAGCTTAATTCTTAAAGTAGATGAGAAAAAGAATCATAAATGCATATACTGCAATTATCAAGCAATGAATAAACGAAGCTCCCAGTTTTAGACCAACTAGGAGCTTTTTTATTTATTATCCATTGGATTTAGTGGGTATATCACCAGAAGTAACAGCATTCATCCTCAAGGCTATTAATAATTGGTTCTGTTGGTAGATTGAATATCAATGTTTAGATTGCTATTGTGTATTTGTCAGTTAAAAAACGTTTATCAAATTAAAACAATGAATATTCTTGCTTGGATTGTTTTAGGTCTAATTGCTGGTGCTATTGCAAAGGCTATCTACCCTGGTCATCAAGGTGGCGGAATTCTCGGAACAATCTTATTAGGAATTATTGGTGCTTTTGTTGGTGGTAGTTTGGGTGTATTCTTCAGTACAGGAACCTTGACATTAGCCGCCCCGACACTGAGCATTCCCGGTATTGCAGTAGCGGTTCTTGGCGCAATTGTCGCTGTTTTCTTGTGGAACTTGCTAAATCGTCGCAGTGCTGTGTAATCAATTAAATTGGAATTAATTAATAGTAAAAATCAGGGAATTAAATTCACTATATTTTCTCCCTGAATTGAAATAAAACAATAGCGCTTACCTATATTTAGGTAGGCGCTATTATAATTTGCGGCAACGTTTACAAGTTGTCTTTGCTGCGTAGTTTACCGCATTTCGACCTGACTTTTCCCATTAAGTCATGAAACAACGAAGCAGCAAGAGTTTCAGACTATACTTTATTCTCAATAATTTTTGAAATCTTTTGGCAAGAATCTGTGCATCTTTATCTGGGTGTTCTTTTAATATTATTCTTAACTTAACGATAAATTGCTTTTTGAATAAATGCTCAATTTTATTTCCTATTTGTTTTTGGCTCAAGCATCGCCTTCTTTTGCACCTACACCACAAGAAATCTTCGTTCCCCAACAAACAAGACCTTTAACAGGACATCTTGACGAAGTACCAGTATTTAACAGTAATAACCCAGAAGTAGTTAAGAGTGAAGGAATTCTGCTGTCCACATTTCCTCCTCAAGGCAAAAAAGTGCCTAGCGCCCACCTGAACTTTCCATTTCAGGGACGGTTTGATTTATTTTCTCACCATATTGCTAGAGCAATTGAAACTCCAAATGATTTGCGGACTCTTTATTTGGGGGTGATTGTTTACAATCCCAGCGATCGCCCTGTAACTGTCAATATATTGCAAGCAGCTAGTTATCTTAGTCAACCTGATGCACCTTTTATCAAACTTCCCGCCATGCAATCAAATAATTCGGGAAATATTTTTGCAGGGCCAGGCGATCGCGTGATGAATGATATGCTGCGAGTCAGACGGCAGTCAGGATGGCCAGCCCAGTTGCTAATTCCACCAAAACAAAGCCGGATGTTAATGAATCATCCCATTCCAGTGCGTTCTTTGACCCCGCCATTGAATGGACGTTCTACTTTGTTACGTTTGTATAGCGATAGTCCGGTTTATCTGGCGAACCTAGCGATGTTTGCCAAACCCAATACCGATGGTAGTGAACGAGCGCCTACTTTAGAAGAATGGGAGAATTTGTTAGAAAATGGTGATTTTGCAGGGCCCCGTGAATCTGCTCCCAGTCCTCCCAATCACCTTGAAGGGGCAAAAGAAATTTACGGACGGGTAGCGGGGGTAGCTGTTGGCTCTCGTTGGCAAGTACAAGTTACCAACTCCAATAGTTCGTACCTGACAATTCCTGAATCAGGACAAGCTTTTTCTTACGGTTTAAGTACCCTTCTGGCAGGCAAAATGGGTACTGGACAAAACCAAACTGCTAAACTAGTGGCGCGTTATCCTGGTACAGCTTACGAAGCTCACGGCAACTACGGCATTGAATACAATATCTCTCTACCATTAATCAACAATACGGATAAGCCGCAAACTATAAAGGTGCTTTTCCAAACGCCTATCAAAGAAGATGAGTTAAGTAAACCAGGGCTTCGCTTTTTTTCACCACCTCAACCATCAGTATTTTTCCGAGGCACAGTTCGTATTCGCTACAATGACGATAATGGCTTACCCAGAACCCAATACTGGCATTTAGTTCAACAACGGGGACAGATGGGAGAACCGCTTGCTCAATTAAAAATATCCCCTGGCCAGCAGCGACTTGTACAAGTGGATTTTCTCTACCCACCTGATGCTACGCCCCCTCAAATGCTGACAATTCAAACTGTAGACCAAACTTAACCAAACAACCTGCGTCTTTGTTGCATCGCTCTGCATCTTTGTTGCATCGCTCTGCGTCTTTGTTGTATCGACCTGCGTCTTTGTTGCATCGACCTGCATCTTTGTTGCATCGACCTGCGTCTTTGTTGTATCGACCTGCGTCTTTGTTGCATCGACCTGCGTCTTTGTTGTATCGACTTGCAAAAATTAAGCTATCCTACATTACGCAGTAACTCTAAAAGACTTGTGTCTACGCCGTAGCCAATCGTGTTGACCAGAAATAAAAAGGCGTTACTGAATTGAATTATGAATCCTTGTAGAGACGTAGTATTGCTACCTCTCTACAAGGATTCTGGGATTATGCAAAATCATTTTCATACATGGAATCAGCAACGCCCGTTTCTAAGTTGCCTAAAATACAGGTTTTTGGTTTAGTGCAATTTCTGATAAAACAGATGTTGAACTGAATCTGCTGGGGCAAAATAGAAAACATGACGATTGAATCCAATTCCTCTAATCTACCAACCCCAGAACCAATCCCAGAAAACGACTCGCAACCGGATGACTTTGATGGGGGTGCAATTGAGAAGAACCTCAGTTCAGAAGTACTAGCTACACAACAAGCCCTAGCAGCGATCGCATCTTTGAAATCTCCACAATATACAACTGCTCTCCAACAAGCCCGTTCTGATTCTCAACAACCTACTACCAAGCAATTCGTAGTTAGGCCGAGGGCATTGTTAATTACTTTAATAGCGATTGCCATCACCTTCATTGGAGTTATCCTAAATAACTGGATCGTCGGCATTATCGGAACGCTGATAACTTTGCTGTTATCCCTAGCGATATTATTGCCTTGGTTGCAAAAAGCATTATACGAGTGGTTTTCAGCCCAAGAACGTACCTTGTTTGTTGCCATTTTGGGACTAATAGTAGCGATCATCGGCTTGATCAAGTTTACAGGTGTGGGCGATCGCTTGCTTGTTTGGGGACGGCAGATTAACTGGGACATTGCTGGAACCCTAGCAGATTGGTTTGGTGCTTTGGGGCAAATTCTGATCGCTGTCATCGCCGTTTACGTGGCGTGGCGACAATATGTTATTTCCAAAGACTTGACAATTCAGCAAAACCTGCTGACAGTTCAGCAAAACATCATCACCCAGCAACAGACAATTGATTCTTATTTCCAAGGCGTTTCAGACTTAGTATTAGATCAAGAAGGATTATTAGAAGATTGGCCTCAAGAAAGAGCGATCGCCGAAGGACGCACTGCGGCAATTTTAAGTAGTGTAGATGGTAGTGGTAAAGCGAAAATTCTCCGCTTTCTCTCACGTTCCAAGTTGCTCTCACCCTTACAACGCGATCGGCTATTAGGTCGAGCCATTCTCGACGGCAGTGGCGGATATGCAGAAGACCGCCTGGAAGGTGTGCGTGTCATCGATTTAGGCGTAACACTAGCCGCAGCAGACCTTTCTGGTACTGATTTGCGTTGGACTGACCTGAGCGAAGCTAATCTTGTCCGCGCCAACCTGAGCGGTTGTGATTTAGTAAAAGCCAACCTCTCCCGCACAATTTTATATAGTGCTAATCTCAGTGGTGCTGACATCAACGGGATTCGCCTATTCTACGGTGTAATAGATAAAGCATCACCCCGCAGTCGCACTGAACGACCAAATTATCAAACTGGCGAACACACTGGCGCTGTGGTGGAAAATGCTGATTTCACCAATGTGCAGCGCATGTCTGAGTCTACACGTAACTACTGTTGTGCTTGGGGTGGTGAAAAAACTAGAGGTACTATTCCTGGTGGTTGTGAAGGTATTCCCAATAAGTTGGGAAGATAGTTATTATGATGTACTTTTAATTTGCATAACCAAACCCGGCAAAGTTCCTACCTCCCGATAGTTTTACTTTGAGGTAATATGCAAGTGAAATTTCCAACAGCTTACAAATTTTGGATTATCTTAAACCGATTCACCGAGATTAAATATCAATACAGTTCAGTTAAGCATTTCTTTCTTCTCTCTGCGTCCTTGGCGTCCTTGGCGGTTCGTTAAAAAAATTGAGTTTGACAAAGAGTTTTTGACAAAGAGTTTTAGCCTTAACTGAACCCTATTAGGTTAAATATCAGTACGCTTGGGTTAAAGCTAAAAGTTTTAGAAAATTTAGTTACATTCTCTAACAAACTTAGACGGCTAACTATTAATAACCAACAGCTAATCATTATAAAAAAATTAGCAATTAGACATTAACAGTTAGCCGTCAACTCCCTTAAGGAGTATTTAAAATTCAAAACTTAATTTTGAATTGTAGTATGGATGCCTGTCAGAAATATTTCCGCAGGATAGTAACTCTCAAGCACGCTCATCAAATTTAGTGTATGCACTACCAGATTTTATCCAGTATTGTTTCAAAGTATGATGAGGCGTATGTAAACTAGCTTTTGCCTGATATAAAATGACTTGGCGATGATCCCCCATCCATATTTTATTAATGGGTTCAACGGATATTACTGTTCCTCCTAAAGAAGCGACACATTGAGAAAATCTTTCGATGGTGGTATATTCTAATGTCTCGAAGATAAAAAAGTTGCCCGAACAAATCAAGTGGCGACTGCGAATCCAGCAGCGCATTTTTTTTTCAGCTTGTGGAGGTAACATTTTAGATTTAATAGATTCAAGCTGAATCGACATAAAGCGCTCACCGCACATAAATCATCAGCAAAACTTTCCCGTTTTTCAAACCGCAAAGAGCCAGAGGTTGGCCCCCATATTTGCTTGTAGGTTTCAATATCCATACCTTTATCTAGATTTATCCAAACAGATTTTTACCACTGCCGACTTATCGACGGATAGAGCCTCAATGTCAGTGTTAGAAAGCACTTGCTCAAAGTGAGTGAATGCTAAATAATGATCGCTATGGTGCGATCGCCATCGTCCAATCGAAAGTTCAAAGAATTCAGTAATTTCCATGAGAAAAGTGGTTTGAAAAAGTAGCGTACAATCCAAAAGGTATCTTGGCTAAAAAATTATTCTCCCAGCCGAGATGTTACCCTTCTTGATCATAACTGTATTCAGATGTGCTAAGTACTGTTAGCGATCGCGGGGCTTTGAGCCAATGCTAAGTTAGGAGTACTGAGTTATTATTCTCATCGTTGTTTCCAGTCCCTTTCTCATCTATGCTTAGGCAAATCTAAGCAACAGCGATCCTGATGATTTTGCTGCCCGTCCTAATAGGGAGGTTTTCTAGATACTGTGAAAATTCAGGTATATAATTTGATGCAAAGTCCTTTGGAGACATCGCACCAAGTTTACTAGCATACAGCGACATTCTTAAGGATGGTCATCGGCCCTTGGGCTTTGAGAATTTCCATTTCTGCTGCATTTTTTACTAGTAAAGCTCCAGCAAATCCTAATGAATTCACAGAGATAGACTGAAAATGTTCCTGCGATCGCGGTACGATCAACATCCATTCTCGTGTTGCTAGAAGATTGTAAGCACCAGTTCCCACAGAATTTAGCAAAGTACGATAAAGTTCCAAAGTTGCTTGTCCCCCTGCAAATGGCGATTGTACCCAATGGGGATTTAATGGCGCGAAAGCGTGTACAAAAGGAAGTTTTGGTATTGCGTTGGTAAAGTCTAGGGTTGGCGTAACGGATGCACCAGAAGGTATCGATTCCTGAAATGGTGCTGCTGTTAGCAGAGGTTCAATAGGTATCTGCGGCCCCGAAGGTGCAAGTGGTAGTGGCACTAATTGCAAGTGCTTGTGTCGCTGACTAGCACCTGCGGTTTTGCCACTGTTGTAAAATGCTAAACCATCGAAATCAGCTAAACATGACCACATAGCCGTAAAATCTTCCAGAGTAAGTAAGCTTTCCTGTTCCTCGAAAGCACGGGTGATAATTAACAAGTGATAATCAACAACATTGAATTTATTTAAGATACATACATGAGTCTCGGAAATATCCGCCACAAATAAATCCTCTTCGTAGGGCAAAAAAGGATTAAACTCTTCACCAGAAGTAGCAGATTGTTTTTCCTGTTTCTCCTTAGCTGCTTTTTTGCGATTCAGGTTAGACAAAATTCGCACCAAAAAGCGCACTCCATCCTGTTCAACAAATTCAAATTCTGTCGGGATCGATAGTAGCGCCCCGCATTGCAAAGCATGTTCAGTCCGTTCTTTAACACTTGTCCATAAAGTGCCAGGTTTAAGTAAAATTTTTCCCTGTGCCATTTTTATCCCTTCAGGCATGGTACGGAACACGCAGCACAAAGCTGTGCCCCTTTAACAATGACTATATTCCAATACGGTTCAGTAAAATACCAAAGCTTTCATAACAACGCAATACCTCCGCAACAAAACTGTCACAAATCATATCTACATTAGTGATACATCTAAATATAAATATCTTTCCAGACAGCAATGCAAAACGAATCTCGCGACAGAGAACACCCATCAAATAGCATTTCACATAACACTGCTGATGCCAAATACCATAATCAAGCGCCCTGGAAAAAGGCTGCCGCCTCTCTATCGCTGGTGCTGCTGGGATCAGGTATGACATTAGCAGGCGGCTATATGGCTGGACATCCTCGGCAGGTGTCTGAAAGTGCATCTAATTTGGCAGTGAGTCGAGTAAATGCTGCTCCGCCATTACCAGCTACCACAGATCCTAACTTTGTTACCCAAGTGGTGCAAAAGGTCGGCCCGGCTGTAGTGCGGATTGATTCTTCACGAACCGTAAAAACCCAGATACCAGATGAATTTAGCAACGATCCATTCTTTCAACGCTTTTTTGGTTCTCAAATACCAGAACAACAGCAAAATCGGGTAGAACGGGGTACTGGTTCAGGTTTTATTATTAGTGCTGATGGTCGTATTCTCACTAACGCTCACGTAGTCGATGGTGCTGATACAGTAACAGTAACCGTTAAGGATGGGCGTACCTTTACAGGTAAAGTCTTAGGAAAAGATGAGTTGACCGATGTTGCTGTTGTCAAGATTCAGGCGGACAATCTACCGATAGTAGCTTTGGGTAACTCAGATCAACTGCAACCGGGAGAATGGGCGATCGCGATTGGGAACCCTCTTGGATTAGATAATACAGTAACTACCGGAATCATCAGTGCTACCGGACGCAATAGCAATCTAATCGGCGCTCCCGATAAGCGAGTAGAGTATATTCAAACTGACGCAGCAATTAATCCCGGTAACTCCGGCGGCCCTTTGTTAAATTCTCGTGGCGAGGTGATTGCCATGAATACAGCCATTATTCAAGGGGCACAAGGATTAGGCTTTGCTATTCCTATCAACACAGCTCAACGCATTTCCAGTCAACTAATAGCTACAGGCAAAGTAGAACATCCTTATCTGGGAATTCAGATGGTGGGATTAACGCCTCAGCTAAAACAAAATATCAACTCAGATCCCAATAGCGGTTTGAGTGTGAATGAAGATAAAGGTGTATTAGTTGTGAAAGTTGTCCCAAATTCACCAGCTGCTAAAGCAGGCATACGTGCTGGGGATGTGATCCAAAAGCTTGGTGGGCAAGCAGTCACAGATGCCAGCAGTGTTCAAAGAGCAGTAGAAAATAGCCAAGTTGGAGGCGATTTACGCATGGAACTACGTCGCAATGGGCAAAGTCTTAACATAGCTGTGCAACCTGGTGCTTTCCCCGCCCAAGTACAATAAAAAAAATTTTTCTTATCAATTGAATAAAAGTGAATTTTCTAGGATGGGTATTTTGCCCGTCCTTTTTTTTATAAGATATTTGACAAGCTTGGTGGTTACAAGTAGTAGCTAGACTGAGAAAACCTGTAAAAGCAACTAGGGATTAGGGATTAGGAACTGGGGATTAAGTCAGAAGCTGATAATTACAA
This sequence comes from Nostoc sp. ChiVER01, assembly GCF_034531155.1. Classification (NCBI taxonomy): domain Bacteria; kingdom Bacillati; phylum Cyanobacteriota; class Cyanophyceae; order Nostocales; family Nostocaceae; genus Nostoc; species Nostoc sp. ChiVER01. Next base: position 99,293 of record NZ_JAVRBS010000026.1, read on the forward strand.
ACTTTTACTTGCCAGGAGTGCTTCTGCTGTCTCGTAGCTTAGGGGCTTAGAGAACAGATAACCTTGACCAAATTCGCATTCAAGTTGCTGTAACCATTGAAGTTGCTGTGGTGTTTCAATACCTTCTGCAACAACGGCTAGTTCAAGTTGATTGCTTAAGGCAATAATGGTACTAACGACCTGATAATTACGATTCCCTTCCTGCATCTGACTCACAAAGGAGCGATCAATTTTCAAATTATCAGCAGGTAAACGATGGAGATAATTGAGCGATGAATAACCACTACCAAAGTCATCAATGCTGATTTGAATATTTCTGGCCTTTAATTGGGTTAATAAATCAATTGTTTTATTGATATTCTGAATTAACATACTCTCGGTAATTTCTAGAGTGATGAAATCGCCTTTTAAACCTGTTTGGGCTAATATTTTATCTATGTCTTCAATTAAGCTGGATTGGCGAATATCTTTAGCAGACAGGTTAATACTAATCTTGAGCGGAAAGTTACTAGGAAACTTAGTTTTCCAGTCTGCCATTTGATGACAAGCACTGGAGAACATCCAGCGATCAATTTGCATAATTAGCCCCGTTTCTTCGGCGATAGGAATAAATTTATCCGGCAAAATAAAGCCGTGAGTTGGGTGTTGCCAGCGTACCAATGCCTCAAATCCAATCAGCCGATATTCTTGCAGCTGGTTTTGGCCACTGTAGGCATGGCTAAGTATGTCAACAATAGGCTGATAGTATATAACGAACTCTCCTCGTTCTAGAGCTTTACGAATATCGGTTTCTAAAGTTAGTCGCTTTACGGCTTGAGTGTGCATTTCTACATCAAAAATTTTGTATGAACTTCTTTCTTCAGCTTTAGCTCTATACATGGCAATATCAGCATCTCGAAGTAAATCGGAGGCTTGAGAATAGTCTTTTGTTCCTAAGACAATACCGATGCTCGTACTGATAACCACTTCGGAATCATTAAGTATTAATGGTGTTTGAAAATCTGTTAGGATACGTTCAGTAATTTGAATAGCCTTTTCAATACCAGAAATATCTTCCAGCAAAATTACGAATTCGTCACCACCGATTCGAGCGACTAAATCAACCCCCCGCAGATGAGTTTTTAGCTTCTGAGCAATGGTCTTTAATAGTTGATCTCCAGCTAAGTGTCCTAAGCTGTCATTGATCACTTTGAACCGATCTAGGTCGAGAAATAAGACGGCGTAACGATAGGTTTCTGCTCGTTTAGCTCGGTTAATGGCTAGTTCCAGCCGCTCTATTAAAAGTGTCCGATTCGGTAAATCCGTTAATGGATCGTGCAAAGCATTGTGAGTAATCAGTTCTTGTGCATGCTTGCGATCGCTCACATCTAATAAAATACCATGCCAGACAATATCTCCGTTTTCTTGAGACTCTGAACGCGCACTTGCCTGTACCCACTTAAGTTTACCAGAGGGTGTAATTAATCGCCATTCATAAAAAAATGGTTTTAAAGTTTGAGCGCTTTCTTTGGCAGCTACATAACATCCAGCCCGGTCATCAACATGAATTTGTTCAAAGCAAAGAGAGGCATTTTCTAAAATTTGCTCTGGTGTTAACTCTAGAAGGTCTAGACAGCCTAAACTGATGTACTCAAAGCCAACAGAACCATCAAAATGATGCACAAAGCTGTAAATTATTCCCGGAATATTGGACGCTAATGTTTGTAGCAAATTTTGGGCTTGTTTACGCTCTACCCGCACCTGAGCATCCCGAAGTTCTCGACGCACCGCCACTGGCAATCGATTTAAGTTGTCTTTCATTACATAATCGTGAGCACCTGCTTTCATCATTTCCACAGCAGATACTTCGCCGATTGTGCCAGAAACCAGAATGAAAGGAATATCTTTTTGACTCTGCTGGGCTATTTCCAGAGCCATAGAAGCATTGAAGTCAGGCAATCGGTAATCTGAAATGATTATATCCCATGTACTGCTATTGAGGGCTGTGTGTAGCTCTCCGACTGTTTGGATACGTTGCCAGATTGGATTGAAACCACCGCAACGCAGTTCACGGATGATTAACATGGCATCGGTTTCTGAGTCTTCAACCATCAGGACATTCAAGGGTTCACTCATATCTCATACTCATACCTCATACCTCATACCTCATACCTCAAGAGAGAAATGAGAAATAGTTTCTTTTTTTACAATACTCGCTTAATTAACTCGATACTTCCCTGAATACAGGTCAGCAGTAGTTTGCCTACCTTTAACCAGTTGCTCTGAGCAAGTTGTCTGGTTAATTGAGATGGTAACTGGATTTACGTCCTACTGTACTAATCTAAATAAATCAATTCATCAGGGGTTTGACTATTAGACATCTCAATAAAAGACGTAGAGACGTAGCATTGCTACCTCTCTACAAGGTTTTCGGGTGACGCATATTTAATTTCTGGAGATGTCTATTGTATAATCGGGTTTATGAGTCAACCCTGCTTTGCTCCTCAGTGTAACAATTGAAGGCGGTTGAACTATGCTAGAAATTCCGGAATATCAAATTTGGACAAAAATCCATGAAAGTGGTAATTCACGGGTTTATCGGGGAATTCGGGAACGGGATAATTTGCCTGTAATCTTCAAGATTTTGAAGAAAGACTACCCTACTCCAGAGGAAATCACACGCTATAAGCTTGAATACGAAATTACGCGCTGCTTATCATTAGAAGGTGTTATCCAGGCTTACGGCTTGCAGCAATATCAAAGTACTTTTGTGATTATTCTGGAGGATTTCGGGGGGGAATCTTTAACAAAAATTATAGCTACAAGAGGGTTTTCCTTAATAGAATTTCTGAAGTTAGCCGTGCAGATCACTACAAGTTTAAGTGAAATTCATACTGCAAACATAATTCATAAAGACATAAATCCATCCAATATTGTTTTCAATCCAAAAACACAACAGCTTAAAATTATTGACTTTGGAATTTCAACTGCCCGATCGCGGGAGACATTAACTCTCAAAAATCCAACAGTATTAGAGGGAACATTAGCTTACATCTCTCCAGAGCAAACAGGTAGGATGAACCGTTCTCTGGACTACCGAACTGATTTTTACTCTCTAGGTGCTACCTTTTATCAATTGTTGACCCATCGACTGCCCTTTGAATCTAGTGATGTCCTAGAGTTGATTCACTGCCATCTGGCTCTGAAACCCGTTCCACCCCATGTTATCGATCCAGAAATTCCTATGATAGTTTCAGAAATTGTCCTGAAACTATTAGCTAAAACAGCAGAAGAACGCTATCAAGGTGCGTGGGGAATTAAAACTGATTTAGAACAGTGTCTAATTCAGTTACAACATACGGGCAGAATTGAGCCTTTTTTGTTAGCACAACAGGATATTTCTGATAAGTTTCATATCCCGGAAAAACTCTATGGTAGAGAAAAGGAGATTGAGACATTATTAGGTGCGATCGCTAGAGTAGCAGCTAAGAAAGTTAATCGGGAAAACTCAATTTTCCTACATCCCCGTGGTGACTTGTTTTCTTCTCAAGTTGAAATGATGCTGATAGCAGGATACTCCGGGATTGGCAAGTCAGTATTGGTGCAGGAAATTTATAAACCCATTACCCAACAACGGGGGTACTTTATTGCGGGCAAATTTGACCAATATCAGCGCAATATCCCTTACTTTGCGATCGCTCAAGCCTTTGAGTCACTCATCAAACAATTACTGACTGAAGAAGATGTAAAACTGTGTCAGTGGCGAGACAACCTCTTAGCTGCCCTTGGCTCAAATAGTCGCGTTATTATCCAGGTAATTCCAACATTGGAATTAATTATCGGTAAGCAACTAGACGTACCAGTTTTACCGCCAACAGAATCCCAAAATCGCTTTAACCAAGTCTTCCAAAATTTCATTCGCGTTTTTACCGAGTCAGAACATTCACTCGTCATCTTTTTAGACGATCTCCAGTGGGCAGATAATGCATCGCTGAAGCTGATTCAACTGCTAGCTACCTCTACCGAGAAACAATCGTTGTTATTGATGGGGGCATACCGGGATAACGAGGTGAATACAGCTCATCCCCTGATCCAGATGGTGGAGGAAATTCGCCAAGCTGGAGGAGTAGTGAACCAACTTTCTCTCGCAGCATTAAGCCTACCTAATATCAATCAACTAATTGCCGATACATTGCACTGTCAACCAGAGAATTCCCTGCCCTTAGCGGAACTCGTGCAACAAAAAACTGGTGGGAATCCCTTTTTCATCAATGAATTTTTGAAATCTCTATACACTGAAGGGCTAGTAGAATTCGATCGCCAAACCAAGAAATGGCAATGGTCGATAGAACTAATTCGTAATCGGGGAATTACCGATAACATTGTGGAATTGATGGCAGGCAAGATTCAGAAGCTCAACGAAAAAACACAGCAAGTGTTGCAGCTATCTGCCTGCATTGGTAACTCTTTTGATCTGGAAACCCTGGCATTTGCGGCTGAACTATCTCAACGGGAAACCGCGCAAATTTTAGGAGTGGCGATCGCTCAAGGGTTGATTTTGCCCATGAGCAATGCTCACAAATCCGTTGTATTGGATGTGCCACTCCCTAGCAACCCTGCCATTGAATATAAATTTGCTCACGATCGCATTCAGCAAGCAGCTTATTCTCTGATCCCCGAATCAGAACGGCGAAATGTTCATCTGCAAATCGGCAAACGACTGCTCCAGAAAGCTTCTGCTCAACAGCGAGAGCAAAATATCTTTGACATCACCAATCAACTCAATTTAGGTAAAGAGTTAATTAAAATCCAGCCAGAGCGCGATGAACTGGCTCAACTAAATTTGATCGCAGGGGAAAAAGCGAAAGCTTCTACAGCATACAATTCTGCTTTAAAATACTTCCAAATTGGTTTAGATTTGTTGGCAGATAATTGCTGGCAAACTCAGTATGAATTGGCTCTAGCTCTGTATAGTTTGGCAGCAGAAACAGCTTACCTAAATGGCGAACTGGAGCTAATGGAGCAATTAGTAAGCTGCGTGCTAGAAAATACCAAATCGCTGGCAGCCAAAATTAAAGTTTATGAGGTAAAAATTCAAGCCTATGCCGGACAGATGCAATTTCTAGAAGCTCTGGCGATCGGTCTTCAGGCTCTAGAGGAATTAGGCCTACATCTGCCAGCTGCACCAACTCCAGAGGAAATTCAGCAAGCATTCTCCAATACTGCCCGCACCTTGCAGGGTAGGCGGGTGGAAGATTTGTTTGATCTACCAACCATGACGGATGCAGTTGCTCCCCTCAGCATCCGGTTATTAGCAAATTTGATGGCCCCAGCCTACCAAGCAGCCCCGGCGCTATTTCCGCTAATCATTCTGGAGATGGTGAATTTATCAATTAAGTATGGCAATCATGACCTTTCAGCCTTCGCCTACGCAGCTTACAGTAACATTCTGGGTAGCGTGCTTCTAGAAATTGAAACGGCCTATCAGTTTGTGCAGTTGGCACTGAAGTTACTAGAACAATCCAGCAACTTACCGATCCGTTGTAAAACCCTATTCATGGCCAACACCTCTGTGCGGTTTCGGAATGTTCACCTCAAAGAAACAATTAAACCATTACAGGAGGCTTACCAAATCGGCATTGAGACGGGAGATTTGGAATTTGCCGCATACAGTATTTTGCACCACTGCGACCACTGTTTTTTTACAGATATGCCCCTGTCAGAACTAGAACAGAAACTAGAAAGCTACATCCAAGTACTCACCCAACTGAAAGAATCTACTAATGCCAATGCACTCAAAGTTTATCAACAGACAGTCTTGAACTTGATAACAACATCTGCAACTCCCGAAGTTTTGATCGGTGAAGCTTATGATGAGTCGCAAGAATTACCTTTGCTACAACAAGCTAATCATCATAAAGGGTTGTTTTATCTTTACTTCAATAAACTGTTTCTTTGCTATTACTTCGAGAATTTTCTCCAAGCCGTTGACAACGCCAATCAAGCAGAAAATTATCCGGATGGGGGCAGATCAAATGCTGTTTTCCCCATCTTCTATTTTTATGATTCCCTAGCGCGACTGATGCTTTATTCGCAGGTGAATCAGAAAGAGCAGGCAATGATTCTTCAACGGGTAGCCGACAGTCAACAGAAGATGCAACTTTGGGCACATCATGCCCCGATGAATTATTTACACAAGTGGTATTTGGTAGAAGCAGAAAAACATCGAGTATTGGGTGAGGTAGTAGCAGCAATGGATGGCTACGATCGCGCCATTACCCTGGCTAGAGAAAACGAATACCTCCAAGAAGAGGCTCTGGCAAACGAACTAGCAGCCAAGTTTCATCTGGCAAATCATCGGCTAACCATCGCCAAAGCTTATTTGCAAGAGGCAAGGTACGGTTATTTAAGGTGGAGGGCAACTACTAAAGTCCAAGATTTGGAAAGACGCTATCCCCAACTACTAGAACTGAGAACAGAAAGAACCGGAACACGTCAACTTGACACTACACAATCAACTTCCAGTAAGTTAGAAGCACTTGACCTAGAAACGGTGTTGAAAGCTTCCCAAGCGATCGCCAGTGAAATTCTCTTAGATAAACTCCTGGCAAAACTGATGACCATATTGATTGAGAATGCTGGGGCGCAGACGGGTTATCTAATTTTGCCAACACAGGACGAATGGCGGGTTGAGGCAATGGGGTCGATTGGCAATAAGACAGTAGCCGTTTTGCAATCAATTCCCCTGGAATCGATCTCAGCAGACAGCATTCCTTATTTGCCAACTGCCCTGATTAATTACGTGGTTCGCACCCAAGAAAGTATCGTCCTGGACAATGCTGCTCAATTCGGCAACTTTCAATCTGAACCCTGGATTGTGCAGCACCAATCGAAATCAATTCTTTGTGCCCCTCTTTTGAACCAGGGAAAACTGACTGGAATTGTCCTTTTAGAAAATAATCTCACCACCAGCGCCTTTACCCCAGATCGAATTGAAATCTTCCGTTTACTTTCCACTCAGGCAGCTATTTCCATTGACAATGCCCGTCTGTTGAAGCAGCAGGAAGAACTGAATCAATCTTTACGGGCCGAAATTGACGAACGCCGAAGAGCAGAGAAAGACCGCGATCGCCTGATCGCCATCCTAGAAGCATCCACCGATCATATTGGCATGTTTACTCCCCAAGGTAATGTTTTTTGGAATAATATTCAAGCCAGAAAATTGGCAGGCATACCACTGGATGCAGACATTACCACCATTACCATCCCCAACTATTATCCCCAGTGGGCATTAGAGATTATTCAGAATCAAGGCATTCCGGCAGCTATTCAAAATGGTAGCTGGGTTGGTGAAACCGCGTTGTTGGACGGTGATGGCAGAGAAATTCCGGTTTCTCAAATGATTATTGCTCACAAAGCCACAGATGGCAGTTTGGAATATTTTTCTACGATCATGCGCGATATCAGCGCCCTGAAAGCGGTAGAGGCAGAAGTTCGTCAACTGAATACTGAGTTGGAAGAACGGGTAATACAGCGAACTGCCCAATTGCAATCTGCCAACAAAGCGTTAGAGGCTTTTTCCTACTCTGTTTCTCATGATTTACGGGCCCCATTGCGGGCGATCGTTGGTTTTTCTAGAATGATGCAAGAAGATTACGGTGAGCAACTCGATGCGGAAGGCAATCGTTATCTGAAAATTGTGCGAGAGAATGCCAAACGCATGGGTGAGTTGATCGATGATCTGTTGAACCTATCCCGCCTAGATCGTAAGGAAATGTCTCGGCAGCCCGTCTTGCCAAATGAGATAATTCAACAGGTGCTGAGTGATTTAGCCTCAGATTTGGAGGGTCGTCAGATTGAGTTTGCGATCGCTGATTTACCTATATGTCAGGCTGACCCTTCACTGCTTAAACAAGTTTGGATAAATCTGTTATCGAATGCGATTAAGTACACTCGTTACAAATCCCCTGCATATATTCAAGTAGGTTATGAGGTTATGGATGGGGAAGAAGTGTATTTCATTAAAGATAATGGAGCAGGATTTAATATGCAATATGCCGATAATCTGTTTGGGGTATTCCAACGCCTGCACCGCGAACAAGATTTTGCAGGTACAGGGATCGGACTTGCGATCGTGCAACGCATTATTCAACGCCACGGCGGGCGCATTTGGGCCGAAGCAGTGGTCAATCAAGGTGCGACTTTTTATTTCACCCTTCAAGGGTAAACTAACCCATGACTGATCAACCCACTGACCCATCTTTGGAACAACCAATTTCCATTGTGTTAGTTGAAGATAATCCTACTGATGCAGAACTAACTATCCGAGCATTACGTCGCGCTAGAATTAGCAATCACATTCAACTACTCGAGGATGGAGCCGAAGCCCTCGATTTTTTCTTTTGTCAGGGGGACTATGCCCACCGTAGCATGACGAATCAACCCAAAGTCATTTTGCTGGATTTGAAGCTGCCAAGAGTCAGTGGATTAGAAGTTTTACGGCAACTCAAGTCTGACCCACGCACACAAATGATTCCGATTGTGGTACTTACCTCTTCTGCTGAAGACCAGGATATGATTGAGAGTTACCAGCTTGGGGTGAATAGCTACATCGTCAAACCTGTTGATTTTGAACAATTTAACCAAGCAGTCCAACAGCTTGGTTTTTATTGGGTTTTATTTAACCGATCGCCAGTTTCTTAAATCAATAAATGCAGTTGCAACTTAATTCTAAGTCAGAGCTACTGCTGGTTGCTGCCAGCGTCCCACCGCTTTACCAATCACTGCTAATTCTTGCATCAAGCTATCGAAACGATCTGGTGTGAGAGATTGGGGCCCGTCCGATAAAGCTTTGGCAGGGTTGGGGTGAACCTCTATCATCAGGGAATCTGTACCAGCTGCGATCGCAGCCATCGCCATTGAAGGCACAAACTCAGACCAACCTACGCCGTGGCTGGGGTCAATCATAATTGGCAGGTGAGTCAGCTTTCGCAACACTGGCACTACTGATAAATCCAGCGTATTTCGCGTATACTGACGGTCAAAGGTGCGTATTCCCCTTTCACACAAAATCACATTGGCATTGCCAGATGCCAGAATATACTCGGCTGCCATCAACCAATCTTCAATAGTAGCCGCCATTCCCCGCTTCAACAGAACTGGTTTCGGCTGCGCGCCCACTTTTTTAAGCAAGGAGAAATTCTGCATATTCCTGGCCCCCACCTGAATTACATCAGCAATTTCGGCAATTTTATCTAGATCAGCAGCATCCATCACTTCTGTAATAATACCTAGTCCGCTTACTTCCCGCGCCCTTGCTAACAAATCCAAAGCACTCTCGCCGTGTCCTTGGAAGGCGTAAGGTGAAGTCCGGGGTTTGTATGCGCCGCCGCGCAAAAATGTTGCTCCAGCTGCCTTGACGCGCCGTGCTGTCTCCACAATCATTTCTTCATTTTCTACGGAGCAAGGCCCGGCAACGACTACTAAAGGCTGATGTTCACCAAATACTACCGCTCCATTGGGAGTATTAACCACTACTTCCGAAGCTTCGCCGTGACGATACTGACGGCTGGCTCGTTTGTAAGGCTGCTCTACCCGCAACACCTGCTCAATCCAAGGGCTAAGTTCCTGAATTTGTAGTGGATCTAAGCTAGCAGTTTCACCTACTAGACCAATAACTACTTTGTGTTGACCAACAATTTTTTCTGGAGTTAGCCCCCAGCTAGTTAATTCCTCATCAATGCGGTTTATTTCCGCCTCTGGGGAACCACTTTTCATTACTATAATCATGTGAAAGTTCCTGGTTATTAATTGAGTAAAATTTTCTTAGGACTTACGCACACTCTACGAATTCTTGGCGTTCTTGGCGTCTTGGCGGTTCGATAAATTAAGCTTTTCGGCAATTTTTGCGTAAGTCCTGTTTCTGTAAACGGATTAGCTTGATTGTTGCTTATTAACCTAATTACGAATAGTTAAAAATAAAATTTATTTACAAGATATAGCGCTCAGTCAGCATATTTACTGCTCAATAACTAGATATGGAGTATAAAAAAGACTACACAATTTTGATTAGCAATGTTGAAGTTAAAATTTTATAACTTCAACATTCACTTCTTTATTTACCCAATACCTGAGTTATCTAATATCTGAGCGCCGTTAATTATGAGTCTTTCTGCCGAGTTTCGCGCCAAACTGCCACCATTCGTCCCCAATTGGTGTTGAACTCACCCAAACCCAGCAAACTTCCAACTCTTTCTTCATCCCAAGAGGCAGAAAGAACGCCATAAGTTATCCCTAATACCCCTAAACCAAATAATGCCATGTTCACCAATAACACAGCAATAGGAGGTAGTTGGATCTTGGAATAGATAGCAAGCAGATAGCTGACAACCAGGACGCTAATGCCCAAAGCTGTTGGTACACCACAGAATCCAGCTACCCGGCGGATCATGCGCTGGCTGACTACTTGGGGAATAGCCATCTCTTGTTTGGTGTAAGTCCGTTTTCTATCAGCCTGTTTGCCAGATTCTTGTGGCTGTGCTGCTGGTTTACTTTGAGTTTTTGCGGGCTTTTGGCGCTTTTTGTTTGGTTCAAAGGGCAAGCGACTGCGTTCAGATTCTTCAGCAGACATAAGCGATAATCCCTATCCACGAATACCGAGACGAGCAATCAAAGCTTGATACTTTTCCCGGCTTTCCTGCGATATATAGGCTAAAAGACGCTTGCGCTGACCAATTAGCTTCAACAGTCCCCGCCGGGATGAATGGTCTTTTTTATTTGCCTGGAGATGTTCGCTGAGGCGGTTAATGCGCTCAGTTAGCATGGCAACTTGGACATCGGCCGACCCAGTGTCGGTTTCGTGAACTTGGTAGTTGGAAATTATTTCTTGTTTCCGCAGTTGCGTCAGAGCCATGATCGATTCAATTTCTAGTTTTTCTAAATGTATGTAGCAGTCTCCCATAATATCACAGCCATCAAGGTGGATGTAGAATCATCTTTGCTACTGCACCTTACACTATAGGAGACTAAGTAGATCAAAAGCTATCCAGTATCCTCTGGTAGTAGATGCGCTACTAAATCGGATTAGACTTCAAAAGAGCGATGGCTTTGCCAACGCCAAGGGCGATCGCATTATTTGCAATTAACCTGTCTTCTGTTATTTTGAGAAAATAAAAATAATCATAGGTTTGTAGTTTGGGTTAAAGCGCAAACTATAACAGTCTCTAAATATCAATCATTTCTTCACAGACTACAACTGCTCAACAAATATCTTGGTTGTATAGCTTGGCAAGTTAGTGACTAAACCATCTTCTCCAACTTTCACCTCCGAATTCGCGATCCAATCTCGCCAGTATTGAGCGGATGGGAAGCCTAAAATTTTATATTCATTTAGATTCTGGTCAGAAAAATTTGCCACGACAACTACACGAGAATTCTGCTCATCCCAGCGAGTGTAAGCTAACACTTTATCATCGGTATTTTCGTAGAAAAACTCGATATTATCACTTTGCAAAGCTAGATTCTGCTTGCGTAGAGCAATGATTTTTTGATAATACTTAAATAAATTACGATTCTGGTCGCCTGATAACAAAGACCAATTAATCTTCTGTGGCTTAGTTACATCTTCGCTTTTTTGCTGATATTCGCCAAACTCTTCTCCCATCCACAGCATTGGTATACCCAACGCTGTCATTAAGAGAACGGCTGCTAACTTCGCTCGCTTAAATGCCTCTGCGTCAAAGATACCGCGATCGCCTAATTCTCGCAATAGACGTTCGCGATCGTGGGTTGCCAAATAATTTATCACATTGGTAGCAGTTGCATAACCCTGCTGTTTAGGATCTAAAATTTGCTTTAGTTGTTTTAACTCAAATGCTTCTCCACAAATATATGGAACTATAAAGTACCGAAAACTCTCATGCCAACAAGCATCTAATGGTCCATCTGGCTGGACTACAGCTTTTGTATCAGGAATATGTTCAGCAATATTGTAAAACTGCTTGGGTGCAGCATGGTTTTTTCCTTGCTTCGCCAGCCAGTCTAAAAATTCAAAGTTAGCCAATTGGCGCACCGCATCAAAGCGGATTCCATCAATGTGATACTCCTGAATCCAAAATTGCACTACATCCCCGACGTATTTCCATGCAGGTTTAACATCTAATTTTTCATCATAATTATCATAGTTAAACTCTGGCCCCCAGTAATTATCTGGATCTTCAGGATAATGCATGTGTTCGTAATACCAGTAATTCCGGTCAATCAGTATTAACGGGCATTCTTCATCTGTGTGGTTATAAATTCCATCCATAAAAACGCGAATGCCTCTAGCATGACACTCATCTATTAATCGCTTTAAATCTTCTGTTGAACCATAACTAGATTCTGTAGCAAAGAAGTGGCGCACTTTATAGCCCCAATTATAGTTACCAGGGTACTCATTAACTGGCATTAATTCAATTGCATTAACTCCCAATTCGACTAGATAATCTAACTTGGCAATTATTCCTAAATATTTGCCTCGTTTATCAAACCCAACTTCATCTCCAGAAAAATCTGCAACGTGCATTTCATATATGACTAATTCACGATTTTCAGGCAATGGTTTTTCGTCGTGTCGCCAAACATAAGTGTCAATAATGCGTTGCCCATTTTTAATCCGCACTATGCTGTACTTTTCTGTTTCATTAACATCTGTTGCTTGAGGATCAATAACGTCTACCCACTCATCAAGTGTAAAATTTGGGCTTTTACTTTGAATGCGAAACTTATATTGATAAATTCCATCTTCAAGTTTTACTTGAGCGCGAAAATAACCATCTTCACTTTTTACCATTGGGATTTCTTTCCAATCAGAAAAAGACCCAATTAAAGCTGTTTCTTTATTACGAGGAGCAAACAACGTAAATTCAATTAAACTTCTCATTTATTATATCTTCCTGTAGTAATATGTATCAATAAGTATAAAAATACAAAAACTAATTAAGTAGACAAGAACAAATCAAACTATATTACGTAACGTAAAAGTAACTAGATTTTTTCCTAGTAAGAGTTTCATTCATTACTACAAACCTTAAATTTTTCATAACCACTTACTTACCCCAAAGATAGGGTTAGCACCTGCTCAGTAAATAGACCTTTTTCAGACCTTTTGAGAGGTTACTTGCTTGCAAATGGCTATACATCTATCTTTAGTTAGTTTTGATTAAAATAAATATCATTTTTTTAACTTTGCTTAATTTTGAGTTTTTTATAAGACAGAAGACTTATTCTCTGTTACTTCAGTAAACGCCTCAAACCGACCATTAGGTGTCCATTGAATAGCCCCATCTCGCCCTGTAAAAAACAATTTCGTTTGACTTTGGTTCAATTCCGATAAGAATTTTGTATCAAAGTTAGCAGAAGAAGCGATCGCTACTTGTGGTTGCAGAGCAATAACTAAATCTTTTAATGACTGAGGGGCACACCATAACACTTGTGTACGAGGTAAACTGCCACTTTTAACTAGTTGCTGTACCTCTTTAGATTTGATATTACCTACTAATAACCAATTCTGATCTAGAATTTGCAATTGTAAAATAGGTAATTGTTCGTTGATTAATTGTACCACTATAGAACCCGTTTTCACAGCTTGACCAACTGTTAACGGCTGGTAATATCCCTGATATTTTTGTAACTCTTGTTGAATTGCCTGAGTTGTAATAGAATTTTCTGGTTTGGGTGAATATTCATAAAAATTCTTGATAGGTAAACGTTGCAGTAATTCCAACCAAGCATTACTTTCATTTCCTTGGAAGTCAGTTGCGATCGCCCAATTAATTTGATTTACACCTTGTTGTTGCAAAAACGGTAAAATTGTAAAACGTCCTGTCCCTTCATCACCACTATTAATTACAGTTACTGTCCCTCTATCTTGAATAACTATAATTGGTTCAGTACCAGATTCTAATACCGTTATCCTAAACAATGTATTTGTGGAATGCCAAAGAGGGATTAATACTAAACCAATGGCAATCACATTAGCAAACCACCACCGCTTCTGCCACCAAGGTACTAGCCAAACTAATAGAATCAGTGTATAAATCGCCAGAAGTTGCCAAATAGATATGCTGCCTATAGCAACAGAATTTCCCGGCAGCTTGCTAAAAAACTCTACTAATTTAATTAGCCAATCAGTAGGGTAATGTAATACCGCAGCTAAAAAACTTCCAGCCTGAGTCCAAATTAAACCCACTAACGCACTAATAATTCCACCTATACTAATTATCGAAATTAAGGGAGTACTAACCACATTCAGCAACAAACTATAAGATGGTATAACCCCAAAGACAAAAAGTTGCACAGGTAAAGTCCAAATAGTAGCAGCTAGGGGAACAGCAATCAAAGCAGCGATCGCAGGTGGTAGCCATGCTAGACGATTGACTAATGCGGGTACTGTTACGATTAATCCCAGTGTTGCTAAAAAACTCAATTGAAAGCCTAAATCCCAAATCCATAAAGGATTAAATACTAATAATAAAGTCGCTGCTAATAATAATGAGCCGAACTGTTTTACTTTTCTTTTTAATAGCAAACCAACTAATGCCGCAAAACCCATAATTACGGCTCTAAGAACCGCAGGTTGAAAACCTGTTAAACTCAGAAAAATGATTAAAGCTAAAAAACCAAGGGTAAATTGCGTTCCTTTACTTGCCCGCCTCGTTAGCTGTAAAATCACACTTAAAATCAAAGAAGTTTGGAACCCAGAAGCTGCTAAAGCGTGAGCTAATCCTGCTTGTACAAATAAGTCGCGGATATCATAGGGTAAATCAACTGCTTTGCTTCCCAACACCATAGCACTGACAAGAGGCCCTTCAGGGATACCCAACCAACGAACTTGCGATCGCACAATTCGTTCCTGAATTTGCCACCATCCCCATTTTCGTTCCTGTTCTAAAACATTTATTTGTCGCCCAATCAAACCAGCAAAGGTTCCTTCCTGCTTGAGAAACTTCTGAAAATCGAAACCACCAGGATTTGAAGCCGCCTTTGGTTTGTACAAAATCCCAGTCACAGCAATTTGTTGACTAGGGTATAACCCAGTAGCCTGAAGTATAGGCACTGTCACATACAATTTACCTGTAACCCCTTTTGGCACACCTGCTGAACCTTTGTCATTTTTGACTTCATCTAGCTGAGTCGTTTCCAGCCAAAATTGTCCACGTTGACTACGAGTCAAACGGGGATTACTCACCACTTCGCCACGAACAATTACAAGTTGTTCTTGATTATTGCTATTTCCAGGTGGAACGAACTGACTAATATCTTTTGCACCTGGTTGCGGCACTCGCCATTGAAAATATAGAGTTGCCAATAATCCTACCAAGCCAGCAGCTATCCATATTCGAGGATGGGGATTAGTTTGCCAAGTATTAGGCACTGCCTTATTTTTGCTTCCAGTATTTTCTGGTTTCTGAGCAAGTTGCCGTGAACTGGTGCGTCTTCTAAAAAGGATTGCTCCCACTATCCCCAGAACCAAAATCCATATACCACCCCAAGGAACTGCTGTAAACAGCAACCCAAAAATGTAGCCAAGACAAATAATGACACCACTGGTTTGAATCATAAAATTTTTTGTAAAAGCACCTAACAACCCAAATTTGCGGCTGACTTAAAAATAGCTAGGGCAACAATATAGAAAATCGGCATTGCTGAATTTGGCTATGAAATTCAAAAATAAAATATTCCAAATACTTATTATCTGCGCTTGAAGCGCCTATGCGTGAGTTTTTCATCTCTTTAATCAGCAACAGCGAACAAATCTTATCGTTGTAGTGAAATATAGTCCATCAAGTTTACACAAAAAAACCCGCACAGGCGGGCCTTATCTTGTAGCTTTAGTGTTCTAGATTCAACATTTAACAGTATTTTTGTCCTTTAGCAAAAGCCGCATCATAAAGATATACCTAGCTTAAACCTCAGCAGAGCATGGATAATTGGCAAAACTATACGTACTTACCATACGGAAAAGCAAAGCGCCTATGCGTTCATTTTGCGTTCTTCTGATTTTAAAACCTTACGTTTTTACGCAAAGCTGTACTTAGTTCGAGTAGCCGCACCCTTCATCATATTGGGCTTCCTGTTGAACTTACAGTATCTTTGAGCAAAGGAAAACCCAATTTCTCCCTTTGCTCAACATATAAATGAGCTACCTTTCTAGCTAAATGTCGAATCCTGGCAATATAGCGAGTTCTCTCCGTTACCGAAATCACACCTCTAGCATCTAGCAAATTAAACGTGTGCGAACACTTCATTACATAATCTAAGCTAGGTAAAACCAATCCTCGCTCCGTTAATTGGGTAGCTTCCTGCTCATATAAATTAAATAGTGTCAGTAGCAACTCAGGATTCGACGCTTCAAAGTTGTATGTACACTGCTCAATCTCACTTTGCAGGAAAACATCACCATAAGTAATGTTGTCTGTCCACTGGATTTTTGTAAATGCTTCTACTTGCTGGAGATACATTGTAAGCCGCTCTAACCCGTATGTAATCTCAATTGACACTGGACGACAATCAATTCCCCCACACTGTTGGAAATAGGTAAATTGAGTAACTTCCATCCCATCTAACCATACTTCCCACCCAGTGCCCCAAGCTCCCACCGTCGCATCTTCCCAGTTATCCTCTACAAACCGAATATCGTGGTCTTCAGGACGAATACCTAAAGCCCTTAATGAATCAAGATAAATCTCCTGAATATTATCTGGCGACGGCTTGATTAGAACTTGATACTGATAATAGTGTTGGAAACGATTGGGATTTTCGCCATATCGTCCATCTGTAGGGCGACGACAAGGTTCAACGTAAGCAACAGCCCACGGTTCCGGCCCCAATGCTCTTAAAAATGTCTGCGGATTCTTAGTACCAGCCCCCTTCTCTATATCGTAGGGCTGCGCTATGAGACAACCGCGATCGCCCCAAAACTGATGCAACAAAGCTATAACGGATTGAAAATTCACACTTCCCCCTTAATAATCGA
>NZ_JAVRBS010000027.1:0-116104 GCF_034531155.1 Nostoc sp. ChiVER01
AACTCTTTCTCAATTTATGATTCAAAATTTTTCTCATATTATGATTCAAAGCATAGCATCTCCTTTGGTTGCGGCATAGCCTTCGTTGAAGATGAGATAGATGACTTTCAGGACTGCCTCTATCCGGGGAGCGAGATCAGTCGTCTCAGGTACTTTGTAAGGAATGCCTGCGTCTCGAATTTTGCGTTTAGCACGAACTAACCTCTGTGCCATTGTTGCAGTCGGTATAAGAAAGGCGCGGGCAATTTCGTCGGTTTCCAGTCCACCCAACATTCGCAGGGTCAACGCTACTTGAGTTTCCGTTGCCAGTGCCGGGTGACAGCAGGTAAAGATTAATCGCAGGCGATCGTCTCCAATTTCATCACTGTCATAGGTTGGTTCTTCAGTGGATGGAATTAAGCCAGATGCCGCATACCACTCCAGTTTTTCGGTCAGTTTCGTGCGTCGTCGGAGGCGATCGATCGCCTTGTACCGGGCAGTTCGGATAATCCAGGCACGGGGACGATCGGGAATACCGTTGCTTTCCCACTGATTCACTGCCGCTGTAAATGCTGCCTGTGCAGTTTCTTCAGCTACATCAAAATCTCCGACCAGCCGAATCAGAATAGCAACAATGCGCCCCCATTCAGTTCGATAAAGGGCAGCAATTGCTTGAGCCACATCTGTTTTTGGGATTGAAGCCATACCTTTACAAAAAGACTTGAAGAAGAATTCAGAAGTCAGAATTCAGGAGTCAGAATCAATCAGTCGGGGATTCAGACCGCGCAGGAATTGATGACCACCAAATCTAGAATTTGGTGGGGGTTTTAAACCCGGTTATTCAGACGCGACGCTCGAATACTCGCTTGCCGCCGGCGCTATCCGCTTTTTCGGTCAGAATTCATGCTGAATTCTGACTCCTGACTCCTGACTCCTGAATTCTGTTCGATAAAGTTCAATTGTACTAGACAAAATTTTTGCACTCAGGTGTCGATTTGGACAATTCCCGTTCGACTTAATCACAAAGGAGGCAACCGAATGAAATATTTGCTGCTGATTTATATGGACGAAAACGCCATGAGCGACACCGAGCGGGAGCATTGCTATGGGGAATCTGCCCAACTCGCCCAGGACTTGCTCCCCTCAAGGACAATTTCTGGCGACGGCTCCACTTCATCCTGTTGCAACCGCAACCAGTGTCCAAGTCCGTGATGGCAAATCACTCGTGACCGATGGACCATTTGCCGAAACCCGCGAACAATTGGGTGGATTCTTCCTCGTTAATGCTCAGGATTTGGATGAAGCCATTGCGATCGCCACCCGCATCCCAGGTGCAAAAGTCGGCACCGTCGAAATCCGTCCTGTCATCGAAGTTGCGGGACTACCAGCACAGCCCTGACCGAAGAGGCGGAGGGGCAGGGGGCAGGGAGCAGGGGGAGCAATCCCTGTCCCGTTCGCGCAGCGTCTCCAAGAGTTGCCGTGAAGCGGAGCGGAACATGGGTATCAAGCCCCGCCCTTCCAGGGCGTTCTTGATTGGTGGGAGTGCAAGATCCGTTACTACCTCCCCCCTGCTCCCTGCTCCCTGCCCCCCTGCCTCTTTTGACCGTCCTTAACCGCTTGAACTCAAGGAGAACCCTCATGCAAAACAATTCCAAAATCACTCCCTGTTTATGGTTTGACGATCAAGCCGAAGCCGCCGCTCAGTTTTATACGTCGATTTTTCGCAATTCCAAAATTGTCCATGTCAGTCGATACGTAGACGCTGGACAGGAAATTCAGGGATTTCCAGCCGGATCTGTCATGACTGTCAGCTTTGAACTTGATGGTCAGCCGTTCACAGCACTCAACGGTGGTCCGACCTTCAAATTTAACGAGGCGATTTCCTTCCAAATCTTTTGCGATACCCAGGCGGACGTGGACGATTACTGGCAAAAATTGTCTGCCGGTGGGGATGAAACCGCACAGCAATGCGGCTGGCTCAAAGACAAATACGGCGTTTCCTGGCAAATTATTCCTCGCATTCTGATTGAGTTACTCAACCACCCCGATGTGGCAACCTCTCAAAAAGTAACCACTACCATGCTGCAAATGAAGAAGATCGAGATTGATGAACTCAAGCGTGTCGCTGCTGATTAGCGGTTCCTTCGGAGTTGCGCCTTGTGCTAATCAGCACACCCAACCTCTCGCAATCTAACTCAAAACCATTCAACAGGAGATTTCACAATGAAAGTTATGGTCTTTGTCAAAGCAACCCAAGACTCCGAAACTGGGGTCATGCCGAGCGAACAGCTTTTAACTGAAATGGGGCAGTACAACGAAGAATTAGCCAGGGCAGGTATCTTGCTCGCTGCTGAGGGGTTTCATCCTAGCTCGAAAGGGGTGCGAGTTCACTTTTCAGGAACCGATCGCACTGTCACCCAGGGACCTTTCACTCCAGCGCCGGAGCTAGTGGCAGGATACTGGCTGTGGCAGGTGAACTCAATGGAAGAGGCAGTTGCTTGGGTAAAGCGCTGCCCTAACCCTATGCCAGGAGACTCCGAGATTGAGATTCGTCCCATATTCGAGGCAGAGGATTTTGGTGAAGTCCTGACACCTGCCTTAAGGGAGCAGGAAGACCGCATTCGCGCTCAAATTGAAACGCAGCAGCAAAAGTAACGTCAGCGAAGAGGACAAGGGGCAGGGGGGAGAACCCCATAAATAAATTTAGGGGCTTGGAACAAGGACGTATTATTTCTCTCTGCGAGACGCTGCGCGAACGCGCTTCGCGTCGACGCTCGCGGACTCGCTTGCCGCCGGCGCTATCGAAATAAATGTTTTTACTTGGAGTATAAATAAATTTAGGGGCTTGAAACCCTTGTGGCAGTAGAACTCCAGTATCTTTCTCCCTTGCTCCCTGCTCCCCTGCCTCTTTGGTCATCAGCAACCGCACAAATGATGTTCATGTGCGAACGATCCGCTCATCAAAACGCAGAGTCGATTACAAAAGGAGAAATTAATGCAACTCAATTCTTACCTGATGTTCAATGGCAACTGTGAGGCAGCATTCAAGTTCTACGAACAATGTCTGAGTGGGAAGATAACTATGATGATGACACACAAAGAAGCACCTTCTAACGAAAATGTCTCACCGGAATGGCAGGACAAAATCATGCACGCTTGCCTTGAACTAGACGATCGCCTCCTGATGGGATCTGACTGCCCACCAGGATACTTTGAAACCCCGCAAGGTTTCTACGTACAAATTAGCGTTCCTGAAATCGCTGAGGCAGAACGGCTTTTTCACGCTCTAGCAGAAAACGGCAAGGTGAAGATGGCGATCGCGCAAACGTTCTGGTCATCGCGTTTTGGTATGTTGACCGATCAGTTTGGGACACCGTGGATGATCAACTGCGAACAAACCATCTGAGCCGAATGGGACGCTTGATAAGGGAAAATCATTGAGACAGCTCTTGTGCAGAGGAGCAGAGGAGCAGAGGAGCAGGGGAGAAGTTTAAGGTATTGCGTTCGGATATTTAAAAATTCCCCTCTGCACCCCTGCACCTCTGCAATTCTTACGCTGCCAACCCTTCAGCAAAACTAGTAGTGCCATTCCCATCTGAGCCTATACCAACATCTGTCATTCGTCCTTTGTCCTTTGTCTTTTGTAAATAGCCACTGACCACTGACCAACAACTAACTACACCAGGAGAAACCATGAGTACTCAAATTTTCGTCAACCTACCCGTAAAATATCTCCAGCAATCCATCGAGTTTTTCACAAAACTTGGCTTTCAGTTTAACCCCCAATTTACCGATGAAACGGCCACCTGCATGATTGTGTCCGAAACCATCTTTGTGATGCTTTTGACTCATGAGAAATTCAAAACATTCACGCCGAACCCGATTTGCGATGCCACAAAAAGTACCGAAGTGTTGACGTGCTTATCAGTTGAGAGCCGAGAAAAAGTGGATCAGCTGGTTCGTGAAGCCGTTGCTGCTGGTGGCACAACCTACAACGAACCTCAAGACCACGGATTTATGTACGCGCATGGATTTCAGGATTTAGATGGTCACATTTGGGAACTGATTTACATCGAACCCGAAGCAACCCATCTAGTTGAGGCCCAAAGGGAAGGAGCAGGAGTGTGAACCACAACAGAACAACTAGTGGAACACAAAGAAAGCGAACTCATCGAAACATGAGCATACCCATTCATACAAGAAGATGAAAGATATTTGCACATCACTGAGGTTGATTCATGAAACTCTATGAATTTGCTCCCACGCGATCAATTCGAGTTCGCTGGGTTCTCCAGGAACTTGGGGTGGAATTTGAAGCAATCTCCATCAACATGCAGGCAGGTGAACACTGTACACCCGATTTTCTCACCATCAATCCCACTGGCAAGCTCCCTGTACTCATCGATGGCGAACATATCATCACTGAATCCGTAGCCATTGCTTTGTACCTCGGTGAGAAGTACCCAGAATCTAACCTGGTACCTACAGACTTGCTTCTGCGAGCACAGCTTTATCGTTGGCTTCTCTTTACTGCCACCGAATTAGAACAGCCGCTATGGCGTATCGCTCGCCACACGTTTATATACTCAGAAGAGTTGAGATTGCCTGCTGAAATACCTCTGGCTGGGCAAGACTTCACCAGTATGGCTGTAGTTTTAGAGAACCATCTGTTGGATCGGCAGTTTGTAGTGAGTGAACACGTCACAGTGGCTGATTTTGTGCTTGCTTACACACTGGATTGGGCGAACGAAGTTCAGCTACTTGCCACTTTCCCCACGCTGGTGGACTACATGGAACGAATGTACAAACGACCAAAGGCATCTGGGCGAATCGCAGCTGCACTTGCAAGTCTCAATTAGACTCACAATGATTCACAAAAGGAGATAACCCAATGGAACCCAACCAAGCTGAACAAACCTCACCCATGCCTGCTCAATTGCAGCGCTGCGATCGCTTCTAGACGCAATCATTGTCTAGCAAAAGCCAAGTCACTTCAACGATATCATCAAAGCTGTCAATCTCCTGAACAGTCTTCTTCATCTTCCCAATCTTCATCCCAGAGAAGTTCACTGTAAACCTTAGTTGCTTGAGATATTTTTAGGTTGTGAGCTGCTGTCACACAATTTTTTGGTTGCCAGCCAATGAGGGCATATCTTCCATATAAATGTCTGACAGCATCTTTGCAGTCATTAATTACTGGAATATCTTCTTTGATGTATTTCCGCAATTGGACTCCTAAATGAATTGCCTCCATTTCATAATTTTGAAAGTAGGGTTCTTCAACATCAGGTGTAGAAATCAGCAATGCTCTCACCCAGGCATGATTTTTATAGATAGCCTTCGCTACAACTAAATTAACTTGTTTTGGTGTCCAGTTGCTCCTTTGTAAAAACTTATCTATTGCTGATTCATCATCTAAATCTATATCTACGTTAGATTCTGAAAGTATTTCCGAAATATCTGTATTTTCTAGGAACAGTTCGTACCATTCTTGAAATGTTTCGGGACTAAATAGTTTTCTCGCTTCTTCAAATGAAATTTTCTCCCATCCAGCATCTGTAACTATTTCGTTACCAGTTTTTGTAATGAACAGATTCTTTTCTTCTACCATCCAAGGGAAGGATGTCTTCTGATGTTTTCTCTTTCGTTTACCCATTGAGCCATTGCAATGTCTATCGCCTTGCCGCCTAAACGTTTACGCATTCAACTTTAATGCTACCCTTGATTATTTGGTAGGCTTCTTTACCAAAGAGCAACTCCTGTTTGTGACACTACGTACTCCACACAAAAAAGTATCGTTTTTTACATATGTTCATCAGAGTATCACCCACAAAAATCATCCACCCGGATATCCCGCCAAATGTCAGAAATCTGCCAGCCAGAGTTGCCAACAGACTGTACTGGAGGATTGTCAAGGAATGGAATATAGTCAGGTTCTCTTGGAAGAAGAATTGCTGCTGGTTGCTCATCAACTACAGGGGCTGAAGAATTGACGGTATCAGCTTGAAGATTTTGGTCTTCAGCGTGTTGGATTTCCATCATTTTCTTCAGAGTCAGCTTGTCGGATTTTTTGATGATCTTCATATCTATCTATTAAAAGTTTTCATTCACTGCTCCCCAAAGGCATCGGCTGAAAATCTGGATGACAGCAAAGTTGTGAGAAATTGGGTGTTAATAATTGCACGGAATAAACAAGATACAGCAAATCTATAGAAAATACGAGTCCCTTGCTGAGGAATTTATCAATTAGATACAAATTTCTTTTTCGCGCAGATGCCACAATATTTTACAAGATGTTTTGGGCACTCGCTAGCCTCATAAAAACCATTAATTCTCAAAATCAAACTGGCATATATCAGTTCAGTAGGAGCTATTCAGTTTCACATCTATGTTTGTATTACCTAACCTGCACACTTGCCAAGTTACAAACGTACTTGTTGAGAATGCAATCACCTTTGTATATATGAGTAGAAGAAATAGAAAAATAACTTTTTAGGTAAAAAACTACTTTAACAGAAATGTATAGCCAAAAATTAGTTGCCTACTGAATACTTATGCCTACAGCGAGTTTAAAGATACGAGAAACTCTTCCTGAATTAAACGGTCGATATGTTCTGCCACTTGATGAGCTATATCTTCACCGTGAACTAGTAGTCCCATTTCCATATTTAATGTCAGAGCGTACTCAGTGAGGTTAGCACTGGAAATAAACAGGTGCTTTCTATCGGCGATCGCACATTTAACGTGTAAGGAACCATACCTTCCTTCTGAATCTGTAAGGCGCTTATTTCGTGGCCAAATAAAAATGTGTGCTTGTTGGGCAATTTCCAGTCCCAATGCTGCACTGACTCCAAAAGGTATTTTACCCTTGCTAGATTCGGGGGTTTCAGCAATAATTCGCACAGTGACTTCTCGTTTCATTGCTGTTAATAATGCTTTTGCAATCTCTGGAATCTTATAAACAGCAAAACTGACAAGAATTATTTCCCGTTGCGCTTCGTGAATTAATTGTAGTAACACTTGTTCTGTTCTACGAAGTGGTATTCCCTCACTTGTGGGGCCAGTCCAAACCAACTCAACAGACAACTCATTCTTTGCTGCCACCTCACAGTAAATTGCTGTGGCTAATGCAGACGCGATCGCACTACTGTCCAAATAAATAGCTTCCCGACACCAAGTTTCTAACAATTCCCCTACTAATCGGCGAAAGTTAGCATTGGGCAATTGTTTCAAGATAGATGCTTTCAATTCAAAATTACAATATTTTGCTGGACTGTTTCTCAACAAATCAATCACAGCTTCCAAAACAGGAGATGGAAGTTGTTTGGCACAAGTGCGAATTTGAGCTAATAAAAGCGGCGGCAAGAAACTCACACTTTTACCTCTGGGAAGAATGCCAAATCTGTAGTTAAGACAGTGGAAATCAAGACTGCGCGATCAAGATATTTATTACCGCGTTCACAAGAGGTTTCTGGGCTAAACAGACAAGCATGGCAAGCTGCCCAATGCAGAGATGTAGCTCCTTTAAATGGGGTATGTTCTGCACATAATGGGTCAGAAGCACATAAGCGCATTTGTTCTAAAGCTTGGTCTATATGATATCCAAGTGTTTTAGGCTCTCCCAAACTGACTAAACCACCCAAAGTACCTTCGCTATCAGGTGCCGCAGTATAAATTAGTATGCCTGCCATTGGCCCACCTTCATCCTCTGGACGTTTGGAATAGATTCGCTCTTTTAAACTGGCAGCATTGTAACCACACTCAAGAGCCATTTGCCGCATTAGGGCATGAGCGAAGGAGTGAAGTAAAATGTAGCGTATACCAGGAAAGTGAATTTTGTCTGGATCAAGAGAACGGACTCTACACCAGTTTCTATGAGCATCGACAGCTTGAAGCTTATAATCTTGTAACTTTAAATTTTTTTCCCATTGATGAAGTGTCGTTTCTTGGAACTGGATAAAAATACCTTCGCCTTTGACTTCACTGGCTGGTACCCATTTAGGATTGCTGCGACTTAAAGCTACGCGATGTTCTGTAAGAATTTCGCCAGAGTCAATAAAGTCGCCAGGGGATTGAATACGTGTAAAACCAATTAAGGCACGCACTTCTCGCAATCTTTCTACTAACACTACCTGCGAAAAGTAATTTTCATATCCGGATGGTGGTTTTACAGGGCGTAGCTGAAAATCTGGAGTGTTAAGATTTGGGTCAGCAGATGAAAAAACCTGCCATTCAGGTGTTTTCAAATCTCTGGCACTTTCATCATCAATGTTGCTCTGCTGCTGATGCTGAAGTTGTTTTTGTTGAATGACTGACCAAATTCTATCAGTTTTGTACTTAGATAATTCCTGAAGTTGTCCTATAGCGGAGAACGCTTGTAATAATACTTCTAAGGCGTTTAGGTTATTAGTTTTTCCTAAAACAGTCCAGTTTTGTTCAACCAACTGCTCTAATTGATTTGAAGTTATGGGAATTGATAAAGCTGAGAGTGTAATTGGAAACCAGCTATTGGATGCTCCCAACAAGATAGTTTTCATTTGTTCATCACAGCTTTCATCAAAATTGCGTAAATGCGGATGACGACCGCGACAACGCGGCATATTTTTCTTGGCTAGTTCACCAAACGCATCAGACAATCGACGTTCGCTGTTGCAGCCATTGCATTTAACTACGATATCTGAAGGGGAACCAGATACACCGTATTCCTCTAACCTTATTGACCCCTTGCAGGCTGTATTGCCACGATGAACAAAATATAACCAAGGAAAGTCATCTAAATGTCCGCGATCACAGGAGACGAGGAAACGCGATGGTATTGCTGTTGGGTCTTTTTTTTGACTTTTGGAACAGTTGAGATGAACATAACGGGTTTGGTCTGGACGATAAGGATTTTCCTTAAGTTGGAAATAAGGATATAAGGGTGCTAGTAAACGACATTTTGGGCATACCATCCATCCAGGAAAGGGCGCAACGGGAATTCCTGTTCTGGCATATTCATCAAATGGACTTCCGGAGGAGGCATCCTCAGCAGGTATTGGAGGCGCGAGTAGTTTTTTAACTTGTTGACCCAATTCGCGGCGAATGGCTGCAAGGAGACGTTGTTCTCCCAATTCGACTACTCCCTGTTGAGTGTTCCAGTCTTCCAAACCCATAACCATAACTGAAAGATTGGGCAAGTCGAGTACAGCACCTACACCAAAGGAAAATAAAATTTGGCTGGGTCGCAATTCACCTACTCTATATTTATAGTTAGATTGGCTCATTTTGGTAATGGGTAATTGGTGATTAGTAATTGGTAATCAGGGATTAGGGTTTGCTGATTAGTGATTGATAATTGGTAATTGAAAGTTTACCCATTACCCATTACCTCTTCTTTCATTGGTTGAGGTAAGCGACTAAAGTCATCATCAGGCACTTGATCTTGAAAAATTAACCCTACTGTCGGTTCGACGTTTCGCAGGGAGTTCAAACAAGTAAATTCTTGCCAAATTCCTTGACCTGCTGATTCTAATAGTTCAATGGTTAAACCATCACGCTTGTCTGTCTGATATTTGAGAGTACCGCCTCCAATCAAGTTTTGTGCTTTACTCAACCAGATATCTAATTTGGCTTCCAGTGCTTGTTTAACGAGTTTTTGAGCTTCTGTACCCGCAACTAAATTAGCCCGATCGCAAATTGTATTAATGGCAGATTGTATATAAGGATGGTTGCGTTCAATTCGTCCTGCTTGGTTGTTACCGTTAAATTCTCTACCCGCCAACCGCACAAGGGATATAAACAACGCGGCTAAACCTCTGTCAATCGCACGGGGCGCAAAGGGAGTTAAAGATAGCGCTTCTACGTGTTGATAAAATGTAGCGTGGTAATGCTCAAATCTTTCGTAGTGGGATAAATCTCTAGGACGCGCCCAATTATAAACTGTAAATACGATACCAGGGAATGTCCGCCCGACACGGCTGGTAGCTTGAATATACTCGGCAGTATTTTTGGGCTGATCTGTAACAGCCATCACACCCAGGCGTTTCACGTCTACACCCACGGAAATCATATTAGTAGCAAGTAAAACATCCAGTGGTTCAAGCTGATC
The DNA here is from genome assembly GCF_034531155.1 of Nostoc sp. ChiVER01. Lineage (NCBI taxonomy): Bacteria > Bacillati > Cyanobacteriota > Cyanophyceae > Nostocales > Nostocaceae > Nostoc > Nostoc sp. ChiVER01. Next base: position 10,067 of record NZ_JAVRBS010000027.1, read on the forward strand.
GACTTTTTCCCCAGCTTTGCGTTTGGCTTTGATTTGTGCTTCTCGGACTGGATCGAAGGATGTTTCTAGCCTATCTAGAACTACAGGAATATCTGTAGAATCCTTACGAGATGTAAGTTCCTCCAAGTTAATCCGCAGACGCTTTGCTAGTCCCCGACTATCCATTTTCCCAAGGCGGATGCGAATATCATCATCCACTAAGCGTCGCATACCCCCTAATTCCCGCATCGAGTTGAAGTAACCGACCAACGTCATCCAGGGGTCAGCACGATTTCCGTATTGTTTGTTTTCATACAGGTCTTGAGAAGCAGCAAGAATAGCAACATAAACTCGAATTAATGCAGCTTTTAGCCGTCGCCCTGTGGCACAAATACCGACATAGCGCCGCCCTGGATTAGTCTCATTTGGTTCTCGCTGGCGTGAGAAGAAATTATCTTCCACATCTAAACCCTGGGGTGGAAAAACCTGTACTTTCCGCAGAAATAGGTTATGCATCTGAGTTTCTGCTTGACGTATTGTTGCAGTAGAAGCTATGACTTTGGGGCGAACCTTTTTACCATCGACTTCCCAAGAGGAGAGTTGGTCTACTGCGGTTTCATAAAGTCCTACTAACGTACCGAGGGGGCCGCTAATCAAGTGCAACTCATCTTGAATGATTAAGTCAGGTGGACGTAGGGGGTTGCTGTGAATTGTTTTAGCACCGGGTAAATACGCAGTTTTTTTATGTGAATTAGTATCTTCAATATCTGATGTCCGAAAACCATGCCGTTCACAGTAACCATCTACTTGCCCAAATAGCATTTGAATTTCCCCTTTCCAAGGCATTTGGGCAAATTTATCTACGGTAGCAATCAACAGCGTGGGTAAACGACGGTAGATTTCTTCATCAACTACAAGGATGGGTAAACCTTCGCTTGAAGATTGTTTTTTACTAAACAGACAACGCCCCAAAGAGTCGCCGCAGTAAATTAGAGTACGGGCGCGACCTTTACTAAAAGATTCGACTTCAATGTTTTTACCTGGATCGATTTTAGAACCACACCACGGGCAATTTGTAAGTTGGTGAGGGGAACCGCTAGCACTTTGCTGGTACTGCCCTCGCGCTTGTTTGCAAAATTCTTCGCTTTGGTCGGTGTGGTTGGGGGTAGTGCGCTGACCTACCCACAACCCAATACGGAATGGTTCGTTTCCCCATTTAGTTGGGTTGTCTCGACGGATAGATTCGCAAGCACAAATTAAGGTGGTAGCGCGTTGAAATTGTTGTAGTGTAAGCAGGCGTAGGGTGTAGCGCATTAGAACTGCAACGCCATATTCTCCAGAACGTCCCGAAATTACCCCTTGTAACCTCCGCAAGCCGATGGTGTAGGCGGTTAATCCCAGGTAAGCTTCGGTTTTACCACCGCCAGTGGGGAACCAGAGTAAGTCTGCAACAGCATCAGTTTCGTGACTACGATCGCAATGGTGTAAGTCGGTTATGCTGGGTAAATTCAGCAAGATAAAAGCTAATTGAAAAGGAAACCAGGTAGGATTAGGGATTTTGTCTAATTCTGACACTTTGCCTTGGCGTACTTCTTCTGAGTAAATAGAACGAAGACGCTGCAAGTGCATGGCTTGATTCATGAATCGGAAAGCTTCGGCTGCTTCCGGGTTAGTTTGCAGCAGCGTTAAACCTGATTGAATGCGTTGAAGAGTGCGATCGCAATTTTTAATTGCATCCTCGGCTACATCTTGGTAATCTGTCAATCCTTCATTAGGATTAGAAATCCGTTGTGCTTGTTGTTGAATCCAAACTGCGTAAGCTGTTACCAGGGGATCTAACTTACTTATAAAATCTGCGGTTGGAGTTTGCGCCAGTTCTTTCATATCCAAAACCAATCCCTTCAATTCAGGAATTTCATCTGCTTGAGGTGGAGAGGTTTTGGGAACTTCGTAGACAGGTACAACGTTGGTAGATAATTTAACAGCACATTCTGTAGTATTTTGTACTGTTTCGGCGTGGACACTTACCCCATGACCAATGGCGAACTCTACCTGTTTGCGATAAAGCATTGCCATTGCTTTTTCTTCAGCATAAATTACTGGGTCAAGCTTACCAGCCTGACGGGGTTTGTGTCGCTTGAGAAAAATATCAAGATGTTGAGAATCTGCTGATTGTACGCTTAATTCTGGTTGAAATAACCACGCTTCATCACGTAATTTGGCGGGTTCTTTTTGCCCGTTAATTAAAAACAAGCTAACAATCCAATCCCCGTTACTTTGTTGGCGAATTTTGCCTTGTACTTGCACTTGGGGATATTCTGAATGCACCGTCCATTTAGGAATTTCTCCCTCAATCAGAAGAATGGGAGGTGAATTTCCTAGAATTTGTTGGCGCTTCCATACCATTTTTGGTGTATCATCTTTTTTGGTAATAGTTTCGCTTTTAGTGCGTTTATATTGTCCCCAACCTGCATTAATTTGCAATACTTTGGCTGCACCACTAACGCAAAAAGTCATCCCAAAAGATGAGGGAAACATCGTTTCAGCAGGTGGTACACTAACCTCAGTTGTGCCTTCCTCGACAGTACCTTTACCAACTACAGCCAATTCATCAAGAAGTTCTGGTTGTTGATAGTCAACTTCTCTAAATAATTGGTCTTGCACTTCGTCAGCCACAACCGATTTATTTACAGTCTCAGCACTGATGCGGCGTTGTTGTGGTGCGAGTAACCCTACAAGATAGCGATCGCTTACACTATCCTCATCTACTTCTTCTTCCTCACCACCCGCAGGCCCAAGTAAATCTGCCAATACTGCTTTTTCTAATTCATCACGGATCTTATAAGGTGTGGGTAACTGCGATTCCAGAATTTTACTAGTTTCATCTGCTTTTACTTCTAGCTTTTCCTCAACAAGTGGATCAATCGCAAGTATAAATTTCTCTTCTAATAATTGACCTTCATTTTTTGAAGGTATAAATTGCGTTTCTAATAGTTTTCTCTGTTCCCAAAGTTGAGGAGTTACTTTAGTTTCTAGCGGCTTTTTCTTAGAACGCGATTTTTTAACTTTCGGCTTCTGCTTGTTAAAGAAATTGATGATATCATTAGCAATTTTCTCTGCAATATCTCCATTTATTAACCAATCAGCATCTTCTACTTGATCGATTCCGTCCAGCAAAACCACAAGCTGAGACTCTGGTGCAGACACAACCGCACTCCAATCAAGCTGAATTTTATGTTCCCGCAGTTGTTTATTGATATTTAGTAAATCTAATTCACCTGGAAGTACAGAAGGAAGCTTAATAATTTCCATATTGCTGATAAAAGTATATATAGTTCGCCTAAATTATGCGTGTAAACTTCTTTCTTACTCCCTTCTCGCTGAGGGAGAAGGGTTGGGGATGAGGGCAAATTTCGCAATTCAGCAATGCCATTTTTCTTTCTTATTCCCTATTACCCAGATTCCACAATTGAGAATCGAAGTTTTCCAAGAGGAGAGAAGGGTTACTTGCAGGAACAATAACCAACAATGCCCGCATAGCACGAGTCATACCAACAAATAGAGTACGGCGATCGCGTGCTAAAATTTCTGTAATTTCATCCTCCGGTGTCCCTTTGGGAATTGTTGGATAGGTTGCATCCAAAAATCCTGCGATCGCTACAATGGGAAATTCTAACCCCTTCGCAGCTTTAAGCGTAATAACTTTAACACCTTGTTTATTTAAGTCCAAGTCTTTGCTAGACATGAAATGCGCTTCTAACCCTAAGTATGAAAGTTGACCAGCTATTTTTGTACCAGCACTTTCTGTCGGCACAATTACGGCACAAGCCTTAATACCCAACCGAAATTCACGGGCAGCACTTTTGCAAAATCGTACCAGTAGTTCGGCTTCATCTCCTGGATTATTTACGGCACGGACAGCCGGTGGTGGGCCATTGTGGATATAGTCTCTACTTGGAGAATGGGAAATTTCTCCGATTCCCAATTCCCTATTCCCCATTCCTTCATCATCTAAAATCGAACTTGCCAAGTAAGATATTGCAGCTTCGTTAATTTCGCGGGTGGTGCGGTGATTAACGCGCAGTACTCCTGTGCGTCCGACAAATTTCAAGTCTTGGCTAACGTCACTCCACCGGAAGCTACTACCATATATGGATTGATTGGCATCGGCGGTAATGAACAGGCGGTTAGGGTGACGGCAAACTTGAGTCAAAATACGTAAAGTATTGGGGTCTAAATCTTGGGCTTCGTCAATTACCACTGCATCATAAATTGGCGGGTTATCCATCTCCCGTAACGTTTCCAAGGCACGGGTACGGACTTGCTGCCAAGTTTCGAGTTCTTGTTTTTCTAGCAGCTGGTAAAATTGTTGACGCAAGTGCCAGATTGCTTGACGTTGCGTTTTGTTAAGGGAAATAGCCCTACCGCTTCGTGGCGTTGCTTGATATGCTTCGAGAGTTTTGATTTCCCGTGCTTCGATAACTGTACAAATTTCATCAATAAGATAATCAATACTCAGACGTTTTAACGTTTGTTCTTGCGCTTGACGTTGTAGTAGGTTGCCTTCTAGAGAATCAATTGCGTAGATTAACGCTTGCTTGATGGTTTTTCGCAGGACATCACCAGAAGCAATATTGGGTTTTCCGGTACTTTGGGAAATGACTGACGCAATTATTGCATCGGCAGTTTTGACAGTAACATACTGTATATCTTCGCCCAAGAGACTTGCTAAAAGTTGTTGAGAAAACGCAACCAGTGCATTTGTATAGGTTGTAAATAGGATTTTAGGTTTTTCGATTCCGTTAGCTTGGAGGATTTCTACCAAAGCACGAACACGGTAAAGTGCAACGGTACTTTTTCCCGTTCCGGGGCCACCTTTTAGCAGTGTAGGGCCAGAAGCGTTGATTGCCCAACTGACGAACTTTTCTTGTTCGGGATTGAGTTTGAGTAAAAATCCCAGCAACTCACCTTCAGTGAAGCGCAATAAATCATCAGTGCTACCCGTAACAAAGCTGGGTTGGTTCAGAACTTGGTCAAAATTGGGTTCAGCGATACAATCAAAAATGCGATCGCACCACTTCCCTGGTAAATTTACCGCCATTAAATCATCTAATGTCCGACACGCGGTTAATGTTGCCCAATATTCTTCTGGTAGTCGCAACCTATGAAGCAAATCTTCGGTAATTTCCACGGGTAGCGGGCTTTCTGTGTTGGAGGTATCAGGCAAAGCCAAGCTTTGGGTATAAGTTGGTTTTACAGCCAGTAATGCTTCTACATCTGGCAGAGTGCTGATATCAATATCGGTTGTTTCTGCAACTAGCTTATCGCCTTTGTATACATCTTTACGAGCATCTACACCCAGCAACACTACCCATTTATCACCAAAAGTATAAATTATGCGATAGTCGCCTGAACGCAAGCGATACACATCACCCTTATAGCCATGTAATTTCTTCTTTAAATTACCGTGAGGTTTGGGATCATCCCGCAATACTTCGATTTTCTCCAATATTTGCACCACATACTCTTTAGGGATAGCTAAGAGTTGATTGGTGAAGGTGGGTTTGTGGATAATCTCGAAGATCATGGTAGATGGGTATCTATACGTAGATATAACTAGGTTTGTTTAAGCGTTATTCAAAATTATACTCAATCTTCAATGAGGAATGGGAAATTGGTAATGGGTAATAGGATAAAAAAAGCTTTTATCTGCTTTGTGCAAATGATTTAAATGCCAGCAAGTTAAACTTTTACTCATTTTTAAAATGTAATATTTGGTTGATAACTATAGTAATTTATTATTATAAAAATTTTATTTATAAGCTAGAAAATTATAAAATTATATTGGATTAAATTTGGGTGTAATTAGTGTCTTTTGATAATGTTTGTAAAATATTAGCAGAGAAATATCCAACGGATTTTGCCCGGTGGCTGCTACCTGATGAACCACAAAAAATAAAAGTATTAAAAACTGAATTAAGCATCGAACCAATTCGAGCAGATTCTGTCACTTTTTTACAAACAGAGAATCGTATTTTGCATCTGGAATTTCAGACAACAGTAAAATCTGAAACTCCCATCCCCTTACGAATGTTGGATTACTTTGTCAGGTTAGTGCGACAGTATGATGTTCCAATAACGCAAGTAGTAATTTTCTTACAAGAGACAAGTAACGAAATCGCTTTTACCGAAGAATATGTAAATGAGATGACACATCACCGCTATCGTGTTGTCAGAATGTGGGAACAAGATTCAGCGTTTTTTCTGGATAATCCTGCATTATTACCGTTAGCACCTTTAACACAGACAGATTCACCCCAAAGGTTATTATCGCAGGTTGCCCAGAGTGTTGCTAGAATCTCAGATAGGGAAACTCGGCAGAATATCGCTGCTTACACAGAAATATTAGCAGGTTTGAAGTTTGAGAAGGATTTAATTCAGCAATTTTTAGGAGAGGAAATTATGCAAGAATCTGTAATTTATCAGGATATTTTGCAGAAAGGAGATAAGCAAGGTGAAGAACGTACAATTATACGCCAGCTTAATAGACGGTTTGGCGAAATAGATTCATCATTGATTGATAAAATTAGAGTGCTATCTGTTGAAAAGCTAGATCATTTAGCAGAAGCATTACTAGACTTTTCAGAAGTATCTAATTTAGTAGCTTGGTTAGACGAACAAGAAAGAAATTAATTTCAGGTGTTGATAAACTATAAAGTCGGAGTTAAAAAATCCGGCTTTTTGTATAATCCATATTCATATAAATTAAAGTAAATCTAAATTACTTAATATTTTTACAAGAATAGGCTATTTTTTTATAGTAAAAATGTACTATATTAATATCCGATCAATTATGGAGTGAAAATTTTATGCAAGAGTCAGTTAATGATGAAAATATTTTATATCCAGGTGCGTATCATTTATTTAATTGTTTAGTTCGTAGTCGTTTTTGTGACATTAGTGAACTTGAGGAAGAAATACCTGGAATCTCCGAACGCATTCGCGGATTGAATCTGCAACAGTTAGAAGGATTTGCAATAGCTTTTATGGAATTTACAGACGCAATTGATTTAAAGGTTTGGTTGGATGAATATGAACATGAAAAGGATTGGAAAAATCGGTTTGTAAAAAAGGTATTTAATTGGTGAAAACTTATAACCCACCCTGCAAAATTCTAGTTCCCCTTCTACCCAAGGGAGAAGACGCTAGGGTGAGGGCTTATATTCCATATTCTCAACCTAAAATAAACTCATCTGCCCATTATCATTATCTTGCTTTTTAGATTCCGCTTGCGCCTTATTCTTACCTCCAGATTTACCTTTTTTCTTGCCTTTATCATGCAAACCCTGTGCTACCTCTTCAGCATAGCGTTGGTGATTTAATTCTAATAATCTATCTAGCACTTCTCGCCGTGCAGTTTCGCTGATGGTGAAGCGTAAGCCTTGTTTGGTTTGGTGGAAACCATGAGATAATTCTAAATCTTGCCAACCGTAAGCAGCAGCTACAGCATTATCCATTTCTATGTGCAATTCGCGCAATTGTTGAATATCGGCGGCGGTTTCGTCGGGGTTGTGGAAGCGGTTGTAGGTTTTGGTTAATCCTTCTTGGCGTGTTTGCATGATATTTTGGCGATGCGTGTGGTATTCGTCGCCTATTTTTTCTAAGTTAGTGGTTGATGATGGGAAAGGAAATGTAGCAAAAACATCAGAAGTATATCTTAAATCTCCCTTCATAGAAGAAGAATATTGACGGCACCAACAATCATGAAAACAACTTTGTAAAAGCGCAATAGTATTAAACTTGTCAAAAGCCATTATGTATACTGTATTAGCAAATACTATTCCAGTAGGTATCGAAACAAAAGCTAGAGTTCGACTTGTTGCAGCTACAGCAATTACACGACTCATACCAGCAATTGCAGAATCAAGTGCCACTCGGTAGCCTGCAAACTGCCACCAGCGTTGTGCAGCACTTTTATTATATGAATTAATTGGTGGTAAACTTTCACGTTCAGGTTTTACTCTCTCTTGTAATATTGATAGACAATCTGGGTAATCCATTGCGTAAGGAGAACCTTTAGGATTTTTAGGATCTTCATGATTCGCATCCAAGCACCAATCAAAAAAATTAATTACCCAGCGACTAGGGGACTGATCAGGGCGAGAATTTAAATCTTGACCACTAAGATAAGGAAAAATAACATCCTTATTACGTAAATTTTTAGAGATTAATTCTTGGGTTTCTTTATCAGTAATAAGAAAACCCATCCCCAGTACAATTGAACCTTGAAAAGCTTTATTTTGATTTCCAACCAAACTATCAGGGCTTCCTGTAACTTGACTTTGAATTGTTAGTAATGGCGTGATACCAGCAACAGTTTTATCATCCAAAATTGATAATCCATTCCAATTACCTTTGTGCAAACATACGTAAGCAATCTCAAGGTTAGCAGAACCAGGCCATTTACGACTTGGCACTGCACGATAAATTATATTAGTGGAAGTAACTATTTGCTCCAAACCTACTTCACAAGTATCACCTTGAGCAATGGTGTTTGTGGCAAGTAAACCGAAACAAGCTTGAAATGAGATTAGTTTTTGCGCTCTCAAAAAAAAGTAACTACAAAGGTCTGCTGTTCCTCTAACTCCTCTAACACCATTAGCTATGTAATTAATTAAAAAATCTCTATAGTTTTCACCAAATTGGGTATATAGTTTTAAACCGCCCATAAAAGGTGGATTTCCTATAATCCCATCAAAACCTCTTTTTATGTTATCTAAAAACACTTCTGGAAATTCCAACTCCCAGTGAAAAGGACGCAACTTTTCAAAATCAGGTAAAGCCTTACCCATTCCTTCAGGAATATCCGCACCATCCCGAAACGAATTTAACAAAGTCTTCCTTAAACCTTCCCGTTCCTTCTCCGACCACTCATTAAAATAACTCCCAACCAATAAATCGCAACCTCTGCGTAAATCAAAACTTCTCGCATTCGCCTGGGCTAACAAATATGCCTTGCGATTTTGGTCTTCCCTCGTCAACACTGGAAGCGATGCTATCTCTCGCCGTAACTCAATTACCTTATCAACTTCCCGCCGAATCTGATCGGCAAATAACTCCGGTGTCCCAGTTGTGTCCAAATTCCAATAACGCAACTGTTCCAAACTCACCCCAATCAGCGAATCCCCACACTTTAACGCATGATCCACAAATGTAAACGGACGGTTCTTTTGCAGCGTAATCAACCACAGCGATAACTTCGCCATCTCCACCGCCAAGGGATTTTTATCCACCCCATACAAACACCTATCCGCAATTATCCGCCGCGCCACCATCAAGCGTTCATCCGCATCCTTGGGAATTACACACTCCTCTGGACGCGACTTAGATAAAGTTCCCTCCGGTGCAGTCACCACCTTCCCCGGATTCGCCTTTTCCGCATTTTCCCACGCTTCCACCAACCGTTCCGCCAAATAGCGACAAGTCTGCACCAAAAACGCCCCCGAACCCATCGCCATATCGCAGATTTTCAACTTTAATAATTCTGCTGCTGACTTGAGTTTCCACTGTTCCTTCGGCTTCCCCTCAGCCACACCCTCATACACCAACGGTTCCAAGGTGTACTGCACAATTTCTTCCGTCAAACTGCGCGGCGTGTAGTGTGTCCCCGTCTCCCGGCGATCGCTTCCCTGCGTCACATACACGCTTCCGGTGGGAATCACCACCGGATAACCTAAAGTATCTAATCTGACTAACCCAGCAAAAGGCAACACGCGGTTAAATAATTCCTGGTCATTATTACACGCCGTCAACAAACGTTGTTCTTCATAGGCTGTCAACTCTTGCTTTAAAGCCTTCTGCAAAGCCGACTGCGATCGCCCCGTTTCCGCTTTCAGAAATTTAACCAATTCCCCGTTCTCTATCCTTTCCAACCTTTCCAAAGAAACTTCCGGTTCCTGATACCGTGTTCCTATCAACCCCAAAACAGGCGAACTTGCCCTTACTGCTGTATGGTCGAGTAAACCTTCATAAACATGACCAATTTGTTCAATATCCAACGCCCGGAAGGATAGCCTACGTGGTTCTACAGTACCTGCCACTTTAATTTGTAGTATTTGTAAGGCTTCCAATAGGTGCAGCACAATCCGGTTATTTACTGGAATCGGGTCGGCGGAAGTTTCTTCCCAGTGTGTCCCCGACATACGACCTTCTAAAAATGGGAACCTGTCAGGATCAAATAAACTACCACCATAGGCAGGAAGCTGCAAAACATCGTGCTGAACACCGCCATAAACTGCCCGAAATGTCGCCAACAGCCGACACCAAGCATCATAACGCCGTTCTAATACCTCCTCACCTTCTTTATCAGCCCGTTGCTGCAAGTGTTCCCGCAGAGTGGAAACAGCATAACACTGGTCGTAAAGGGGATCGCCCAGTAGTAACAAACCCCGTTCCTCCGCCGAAAACAAAAACACCAGCCGCATCATCACCGTCAACGCAGCTGCGTAAAGTTCCGTTTCAGAAATACCTTGAAGGAGACTGCGGTTTCTATCTTGGTCGATGCGGTCTAGCGCCTCTACCAACACCTCCACCGCCTTGCGGACTTGATAGCCAAGTTGGTCAGTAACTTCTTGCTGGTCGGTAACACTTGCTTGCAGCAAAGCCTCCAACGTTTCTGAGTCATCTACCCCAAAAAAGCGCTGTACACCCAGCAAACTCCGAAATGCCCGCAGTGTGATATGTTCTTCCAGCCACAGCGCCCCATACCAGGAAATAAAACCAGTCGTTTCCCCCCGTGGGGCGTTTACCAGCAGCCAATGTTCTCCATTCGTCACCAACCCTAAGCGCACATTACAAGCGTGTAGCAACTCCATCATCCGCGTTGCTGGACTTGCTTTCCAACGGCGGTCTTTGAGGGGTTTTTCTAAATTCTGCTGAGGTGATACAATTTGCACTAAGAAGCGAGGTTTGTTCCCATCCGGTTCAACTACCACCCAGTCGGGACGCAAAGTTTCACCCTGTTCAGCAATAGTCGCAGCCAGCCCCGTGGGAATGCGCTGACCTGTTAATAAAACTTCATCCGGCAATTCTAAAGTCTGCCGCAACACAAAATCTACCCACGCCCGATGAATTGCTGAGTCAGGCTTTGCCCCTAATTGATTATCTTGCCATTCTTCGTATGCTAATCGTAACAGCTTCAAGTGTTCTGGATCGTGGGCATCTAAACCGTTAGGAAATGCTTTGAGGAGTACAGGTAGACTGAGAAAGGGGCCAGAAGCTTCAACTAGCGATAACCATTCGGCGTGGTGACGGGCTGTAGACATGGGAATTGGGAATGGGGAATTGGGTTAAGTTTTGAAAGTTAAAATTTAGCTAATAGAGATTTATTGTTTAGGTAAGAAAATAGAATAATTCAAAAACTTAACACACCAATCATTGAAACTTTCCCATAAGTCATCATTATCTTCTAAATACACAAGAATATAATTTGCTTTTGATATTTTTAATCTTTTTATCATTTCTTCTAGTGTGATAACTTCGTAGTCTTCCATACTAGCGCAACAAAAACAATCTCCTGGTTCAGGGATTTCAAAAGCTTCATTGCTAGCAGGTAAATCCACTCCTGGTTTTTCTACAGTTCCTGGATAACCTCTATTTTCCCATTCTTGTGCTGTTGCAATTGATGATGAGAAAGTTACGTATCTGCATTGACAAGCTTCGTAAGCAACAGCCATTAAAGCTAAATCCTGATCTTCTGTTTCCACATAAACAGGAAGATAAGCTAAATTCTCATCTTCATCCGCTTCTAAAAAATATTCATCGTCTTCATTCGTTTTTAAAAAATCTTCATTTTCTTCATCGTCTCCATTTTCATAATCATATTCGGAGTAAAATTCTTGTCCTGTCTTGTAAGGTACTAAAACAATAAGTCCATTTTTGCTCATGTTTTTATTCTTTTTAAGATTATGTGTTGGTAACTTGAGATGAACTATTAATAAATATTTATCTAGTTAAAAAAATCTCAGGGACATTCAATTAACAATGGCCCTTCAGGAATAAAGCGAGAATTATAACAAGACTTTTTACCTAAACCTTTCAAAAAGCCAATTTTTCTAGGAGAAGTTAGTGGTTTCAAATCTTGCACTTCCCAAAAACTAGCCCAAGTCGGCTTATCAGTAGCAGTAGATGGCGGACGAAATTGAGCTTTACCTGGATATCTGCCATTGCGAGAATTTACATGACCAATGTATAAACCATGCCAAGATGCTTCTGAATCTAAAGGTTGATCTGCATCTGAATAGGAAGCATAAATTAATACTTCCACACTTTTATTTCCCCGCAACTCATCAACTTTACGAAATAGCTCAAAATCCATACTTCCGAAAGCTGTTTTAACCGTTTCATCACTTAATTCATGCTCTAAGTTAACTATTGTCTCCATCGCTGAAAGCAAGTGCATTTCTGGAACAGGTGCAAGAATTGCAAACGAATGTGTTTTAACCATATTTTCGCAAGTTAACTTTGTAATTATATTTACAGTTATACTCACCGTGCTAGCTTTTGGGGAATTAAGTAAGTAACCGCTAAGGGAAACAGTCGCGGTGTCGGATTTGCAAACCTAGCTTGAATTGCAGCCACTTCGCGCTCAATTTCTGCGGGAATTTGCTCTACTCTCGCCTTAAGACTGTTGACATTGCGCTCGAATTGTTCTTTTTCTGCGGTATTAAACAGTTCCAACTGCTTAAACTCAGGTTCATCCAGTTCATTGAGAATGCTTTGACGCAATTCCGTTAAAACTGCTGTAATATCAGCCGCTTCTTTTTGAGCGCGATCGCCTAAGTCTCGTTGTAAACTTTTACTACGGTCTTGAAGCCGTGCCTCCAAAGCTTGCATCAAAGCTGATACGTGACTATCCCATAACTGGGCTAATTTCTCTGTGACATTTTCCGGTGCTAATTCTGGTAAAGCTACTGAAACAGCTTCTTGAATTTTCATCACACCCAAACGGCTAAATTTTCCTTCTTTGAGCAACCCACCCGCTATGATTACTTCCTCATGTAACCGTTGCTGGTCGCTTCCTAAAATCACCAATCGACCGTAAGCTATAACCGCAGGTGTATCCAAAACAGAATTGGGAACCAAACGCGCCGTCACCCGATGTAAAGCTTTTCTACCTTCCTTTGACCAAACTTCAGCACGTAACAAGCGCAAGCACATCTGCACCAAACGATGATTCAAGTGGGCTAACACTACATCATCTCTACCATGCGCCAATTCCGGGTCAAAAACAATCGGACGAATTTCTTTGGTGTGGGGATGGGCTAAACCTTCGCTGCAAACCGCCCAACTGCTTTTTAATGGTGGTAGGTAAAACACCTTCCCAGCAATCCCCTCAACTTTCCCTGCAATCAAAAGTGGTTGTTGGGCTAATTCCAAACCAATTTTTACCACCGCCTCAATATTATCCGGTGTCAATCGCAAATGCTGGCGCGTTTCATTCAACTGTTCTCGCAGCTTTTCAATTTGCTCCCGTACCTGGCGCTCAAATTTCAACATTCGCCGCACAACTTCAGACTCCCTCTCTGCGACTGAAGTATCCAAAACGCTGCGATACCCCATCATTGCTTCTTCCACCTGTGCCGCAATCACTGGCCCCACCTTACCTAAATCTTCGCGGATGTTGTTAATTTTCAACGCCGCCCGCATGAGAAATTCTAAATCGCCTTCTAACTCACCGGGACGTAGCCCAGTTGTATTATGTTGATAATCTTTGCCAACAAAGTGGTAAATCCTCACTTCTTTAGCTTTTTGCCCGTGACGGTCAATTCTACCGTTACGCTGTTCCATCCGGTTCGGGTTCCAGGGAATTTCATAGTGGATAAGGCGCGAACAAAAATTCTGCAAATCCAAACCTTCACTCGCCGCATCCGTCGCCAACAAAATCCGCACTGGGGATATATCAGGAGATGCTTGAAACGCCGCTTTTACCTGCTCTCGATCTTCTGACTTCATCCCGCCGTAAAGTGTCATTAGGCGATCGCCTTCTACTAACCCCTCTGTGGCAAATAAGTTATATAACCATTTCTGGGTAGCTCGATACTCTGTAAAAATTATCACCCTTTCATTTGACCATTTGCCATCAGGTTTAATGTGGGTATGAATCCAGTTAAGTAGTTCTTTGGCTTTGGCATCAGACACTCTCGATGTCGTCTCTGCCCATTCCCGCATCTGCCGTAGTAAAGCCTGTTCTTCTGCACTCAGTTCTCTAAATAACCTAGTTGTATTAGTAATTGCCTCATCTGTCGATTCTTCATAAACTTCATCATCTGCAAAATCTTCTTCAATTTGTGCCAATTGGCGGCGCAAAATACCTTCTGTCGGTCGAGATAAACTGCTATAAGTGCGGCGACGGGCATTTTTTAGCGATTCTTCATGCTGTGCCAAAGTAGTTGCAAACGCTTGAGGAGACGAAAACAACCGTTTTTTTAACAACTTGAGGACAAATTCAGTCGCATATTTTTCTGTATTATCTGCCACCCCCTTGCAGCGCAATTCAGTATATCTTTTGAGGTTAGTGTGTGCTTGTCGTTCTGCTTGAGGATAGTCTACAGGTATAGCTTCTAACTGGCGCTGTGGAAATAAGTCAGAACCATCCCAACCTTTCATTTCCGATTTGAGACGGCGAACCATGATTACTTGCAATTGCTTGCGATCGGGTGATACCCCCCGTGCAAACCGTTGGCTATCAAGTAATTCCAATAAGGCTGTAAAACTTTCGGGGTAGCCGTTGTGTGGTGTCGCCGTCAAGAATAGTTTGTGTTCAAAATGCGGTACTAAAAGCCGAATAGCAGCAGTTCTTAAAGAATCAACAGCATAGTTTCCACCGCCAGAGGGAGCAACATTGTGCGCTTCATCCACAATCAGCAAATCAAACCGCCGGGGATACATCGGTTCCCCTTCACCTGGTAACATTTCTCGCAGAAGACGAAGAGGGCGATCGCGTTTGAGAAAATCTATTGAGGTAATCAACCTGGGGAAATGCTGCCAAGGGTTGACGTGGATTCCCCGCTTCCGTCGTAGTTCCTTCATTAAGGTACTGTCCACGACGCGGAAATCTAAACCAAACTTATCGCGCATTTGGTCTCGCCACTGAATTTGCAGTGAAGATGGACAAACTATCAAAATCCGCCGACAGCGATGACGGATAATTAATTCTTGAGCAACTAACCCCGCCTCAATGGTTTTACCTAATCCGACATCATCTGCAATCAGTAAATTAACGCGAGGCATTTGAATTGCTCGCACTACTGGATCAAGCTGATAATCTTCAATATCAATGCCACTGCGAAAGGGGGATTGTAAAGTGCGAATATCAGCTGTTGATGCTGCTCCCCAACGCACAGCATCAAGAAAAGCATCTAACCTTGCGGGTGCGTCAAAGCCTGTAGGTTTGGGCAACTCCATCTTTTCATAAACTAATGCCCCAGGCTCTAATTCCCAAATTACTTGTAGTTCTTCACCCAAACCATCATCTTCAACAGAGGATAGACTGACCAAATGCTGAGTTTTTTCCACTGCACTCAGCATTGGATTGGTGGGTAAAGTCGTATTACGCACATCCGTGACGACGAATTGCCGGGAGCGAACGTTAACCAGTTGACCTTGTTCTGGGATAGCTCTGACTATAGCCATGATTTGGGGGATGGGGAATTGGGGATTGGGAATGGGGAATTATCAAAAATAGGTTTGTGTTGTTATTATTGTTACTTCTCTTTTCCTATACAGTCAAAATTCTCAGTGATGTGTTCTCAAAATAGTGGTGCAAAGCATCTGTCGTGAGAACACATTCAGTAATTCAAACTGTGAAATGTATGCTAAATTTTTTATTTCATTGGAATTTTTGTAGTTTGCGTAGGCGCAGCCCGCACTTCTCTACGAAAAGCTGCGCCAACGACAAGCTCAGTGAGCATCGTAGACATCGCTATGTACGTCAGGAGGGCGGGTTGCTGAACTGTGCTGTTTCTCGCTTTTAGCAGAGGCCAATAAACCAGACCTTTGCTGATCTGTAGATACCTGTAGGCGAAGCTTTCGCTGCGATCGCTTATCCAGCCACAAAGTAAAACTTAGAACATAAAAAAAATCTAGAGAATGGCGTATTCTTCCAAAAAGTGTAAATAAATACGCTAAATATAGAATAATTAACCAGTACTAATGTACTTGCCTTAGTTCAGATAACCAAGGGGACTGAGGTACAAACTGCATCAAAATTTTCACAGATATAAAGTAAGTGCTACATATGTCCATTTGCTTCAACGGGTTTAAGGTAGAACTTTCCGCTAATACGTTCACCGCCTATGTTCAAGACATGCCAGATAATAGAGGGCTACGAGAATTACGAGAAAAACTCCAGTCGGACTGGTTTCTTCATTGGCGCTCTGGCAAAGTCTACGGAATTCCTAAAGTTAACGTATCTCAACTAACACAAAGTTTTGGCAAACCCGTTGAACTGAAGTGTGACGAACACCTGCAACTCCTAGCAGATCGCATCAACAGTGTCTTGCCAGATATATTTTACCAATACTCAATTTTTCGATTTAAACCCTTCACATTCCTTGCTCAAAAAGAGGAGTTAGTCAGTTCTATTGCTACTAAAATCAAAGACTTACCATCACTAATTTCTGCCTTCAAAATTAAACCTAAATTTGCACTTGAAGCAAAGTTGGTTGAACTCCGCCAAGAGGAGACATTTATTGGTCTGTTCCTGCGGTTAGAAACTCGTTGGGAAATCCTGGCATCCCTGAGCGACCTACAAAATGCGGGGGTTAATCTTCAAGATTTATATGTTGTTCGTCGCCAACCTCAACCAGGACAACGCCGTTTGGTTGGAAAAATCAGCCACATCTGTGAAAGAACAGTCAACTTATTAGAATCATTCGATGGAATTACTTCTATCAGTGAAGACGAAGTATGGTTAGAAGGCTCTAAAGCGTCTTTTGTACGTTGTCTCAAAACATTGCTGGGAGATAATTATGATGCCTTTGAATCAGAAAGATTTACTCAGGAAGCTAATTTTTTAACTGGCCCTGCATTAGACAATATTTTGACTCGCATGGAGACCTTTCTAGTCAGAAAATCTCCTATGCAGCTTGCACCTAATTTATCTGCTCATGTTAGAGGTCGTATTGAAGCAGTGAATGATGAGAGTTACCAAACAGTGATTTCTGCTTCACCAGTAGAGTATTGCTTTGATGCAGCCAGAACAAAACGAAGTTTATACGCTTGGAGCGGAATCGAGAAATACGGGCCTTTTAGTCGTGAGATTTTCTCAAAAAAATCCCCTGAAATATTGGTTCTTTTTCCAGACACTGTTCAAGGAGCAGTAGAAAATTTTTTGAAAGCTTTCAAAGACGGAATTAGTATCAAGAAAAAAGTATTTAAAGATGGGATTGAATGCTGGGAGGAAAACTCCAAGTACTCAGGTGGATTTGCTAAAATTTTTGGTCTTTTTAATCCTAAGCTGACTCTGCGGCAAATTCCCTGGCTCAACAGTAAACATAAACCACCAGCAGTCGCTTATAGAGAAGCTGTGGCGCAGGTTTTAGAAAAAACCATGCCAGATGCAGCTATTGTTATTGTTTTAGACGAACACTCAAGGCTTCCAGACCCAGAAAATCCTTATCTTCAGTCCAAAGCTCTGTTACTAATGGCTGGAATCCCTGTGCAAGGCATTCGGGCATCTACTCTGGGTCAATCACGTTATTCAATGCAATACACGCTGCAAAATCTCAGTGTTGCTCTCTATGCCAAAATGAACGGGTTGCCTTGGACAGTAGATCATGACCTGACGATTAGCGATGAACTTGTCATCGGCATAGGAACTTGTGAACTTTCTGGGAGTCGCTTCTTTGACCGACAAAGGTTTGTAGGTATCACAACAGTTTTTAGAGGTGATGGAAACTACCTCTTGGGCAATCTTTCCCAAGAGTGTTCTTATTCTGAATATCCAAGTATTTTGAAAACATCTACTGTATCAATCTTACAGGACATTAAGCGACGCAACGGTTGGCAACCAGGAGATACTGTTCGCCTTGTATTTCATGCTGCTAGACCTTTCAAGAACCTTGATGTAGCAGATATTGTGGCACAGTGCGTTGCGGAGGTTGGAGAAGAACAAAACATTCAATTTGCTTTCCTAACAGTTTCTCACGAACACCCATTTACTCTGTTAGATAAATCACAACAGGGTATTTCTCTCAAAGATGGTGCTAAAAAAGGACAATTAGCACCACAGCGAGGCATAATTGTGCAACTTGGAAGATATACCCGACTTTTGTGTACTAACGGCCCAGCACTAGTGAAAATGGCGCGATCGCCTTTACCAACCCCTTTATTAATTCATCTACACCCACAGTCCACTTATCGGGACTTGACGTATCTTTCCGAGCAAGTGCTAAAGTTTACATCATTATCGTGGCGCTCCTTGCTTCCAGCTAGCAAACCAGTGACTATCTATTACTCTGAACTAATTGCCGAACTACTTGCCCGCCTTCGCAATATTCGAGATTGGTCACCTGCATTGCTCAATATCAAACTTCGTGCAAGCAAGTGGTTTCTATGACAGATGCAGTAGCTAAAAGCTTCGGTTATCAATTGGATTTTCTGACACATTATCTGGGGGCAAACTATAACTGGGAATCACCAGAAAGTGGCTTTGCACGCTATATTTTTTATCGCGCTGATAGCAAACCACCTTTTAGTGTGGCAACAGATGCAGCAATTAACAGTTTGGAACCAAGGCGACTACATCAAGCTCCTGTTCTTGCTGCTGTGGGTTATGAGCTTGCTTGTGGCAGAGTTTTTGGTGAGAGTTTTTTGTCAGCTTGGGCAAACGGTTTGACGCGACTAGCCTCTCGTGAAGCATTTCCTTCGGATCGAGCTTCGTTTTTTTACCGACCTGTAGAACTGTTGGGTATATCGCTTGGTGTAAGCTCTTGCCCAAAGGTTCGCCCTGAAGACTTGCGTTGGTTGCAGGATGTATTAGCAGAGGGAGAACAGAGATTAGTTCATGGCGAATTATGGACATTTATCCTCGGCATTTATGCAGCAAAAATTCTTTCTGTATCTTGGAAGCTGAAAAATCTACCGTTGCCAGAAGAAATGACTATTGATGAACTGGCCCTGGTTAAGTTGATATGTCCTTTTCATTCATATTTGGCTCAAGTAGTTGGTTTTAGAGTGCTTGAAAGTGAAATAGATAAGGCTTTACTTTCTAGTTGTATAACAGCATCTGTCTCGGTGCATGACACTTCTCATGCTGCTGTACTATATCTTTCTCTGCAAAAAACTGTTAACCAGGTGTTTCTGGCAAGCTGGGAGCATTACTTTCAAGTTGGTAACAGCATAAAACAACCAGTGAAATTAATTAGGTTTCTTTGCGATCGCTTCCATCTTGTTGCTGGACAGCTTCAGCCTCCACATTACGGAATTGAAATTAATGATGAGTACGATGTCCAAGATTTATTGAACTCTCTATCGCAGCTTCATTCAGATACTGATGCTGTAGTGGCTAAAGTGATAGATGCAATGAGGCAGAAACTTGGTAATCAGATAATTAATAATCAAAAAATTATGATTACAGGAGGTAATGTTACCATGAGCAACAATCAAAATTATGTAGAAACTATGTCAGAGCGCAAAATAAATATCAACCAAAGTGGGGCATCAATTGGTGTTGGCTATAGTGAGAAAGTTGAGGCAAGTCAACTCGGTGGCACTATAAACAACTATCCTTCGGAGCAGAAGCAGACTCTTGCAGAAGCAGCCGCAGAGATACAGCAGCTTCTGCAACAGCTAGAGCAGACTTATCCCACCAACACCACAACAGGGCAGATGGTAGTAGCAACAAAAGTTATTGAGCGTATAGAAAGTGACCAAATTTGGAAACAACGGGTTGTAAACGCAGTTAAAGAAGGTGGTCTTCAAGCGTTCGAGAAAGCCATTGATAACCCTGTAGGTGCTTTTATTGTAGGAGCGATTAAAGGTTGGCAGGAAGCTGAAATTGAGTGATGTCTACTGCTAATTTAACAAACACTCCCAGGTTTTGAGCATTTGGTCAAGTTGCTCCTTTGTCGCGCGATTCCCTTCGGGATAGCTGACGCTCGTTCCTCGCTATCGCTAATGTCGTTTGTATTGCAATCTGTCTCGTCAACTAACAACACCCAACTCGAACGCTCATATTTCCGCACCTAGATTTTGAATGAGAATTTATTGGTCAGTGTTAGGTAAGATAGTTGGGTAAAATTTTTGGAGTAGGAGTAAACTTTTTTGTACTGTAGTAATCCCTATTCCTTTCGTTGATAAAAATTTAGATAAATTACATATACTTTCCTCTTGCATTGCTTGCTTGACTTTTTTAATGTATATTTTCCCCAAGCCAGTTACCTCTAAAATTTCTCTATCTGATAGTGAAAGAAAAACAGTTTTTAATTCATTAAATATATCATCAGGTGCATGAGGATCGTATATATATATTTCTATAGGTAATTCACATTGACCTAAATACCTATTCATAATTTCTAGAGATTGCTCTTGGGGAATTCCTCCATTTTGTGTTCCAAGCAGAGGAAAAGCGATAGAAGTTATCTCTTTTTCTATGTAGGTATCGACGAATTTTTGCAAACCCAATTCCAGAAATTCTAACTTTGATGGTTTCTTCCAGTGCTTTTTAGTTGGGAAGTTAAGAACCCAATGTTTGTCACATTTATACAGCCACAGCTTACCAATATCCATCAAATTTTGATTACATATTTCTACATAATATGTATACATTTCTTGATATCTTAAGCGAAATTCCAATGCAATACCAGCACCCATCACCCCCACACAGTTAACAGTGTTGACTAGTGTTTGACAATTTGAAGTAAATAAATTGCCTTTAATAATTTTGAGACTCATTTGTATAAATTAACCATTCTTGACCATTTTCTTGAAACCTAACACTCATAGGAGTATTAGGCTTATATTGTAGCTGGATAGAACGAGATGAACTAACATTAATAGATTGTCCAAAGTTAATTTTTGAAATATCTTTAAACGGCGAAATAATTTCTCTATTAAATGGAAGCTGCTCTGTAAAGCTAAGAATTAATTCTCCATTAATGTTTCCATATTTATCGTAGTTATCAATTTGGATATCAATAAAATTTCCCTCGTCCTTAATTGATACATAAGGGTTATCATGATAAAACAAACTACCCTCAGCAACTATTTCTCGTTCTTTAAATACTCGACTAGCATATTGTGAGTCTGTACCAATGAGGTTTAATAAAGTTTCTTTATCCTGAGTTGTTCGACAAATAATACTTATATCATCTAAATTTAACTCAGTAAAATCGAGGTAACTATGAACGATAAATTCTTGTTGAGATGCTCTCAAAAAAGTTTCTTTACCAACTGCCAGTGTAGAATAGACATGATCAAAATCAAAACACTGCTCCAAGAAAGTTGTACTGTTACCATAATGAGAGCCTGAAGCTGCAAGATTCCCACTACTTATACCACATTTGCTGCCATGAGTTTCCAGGACTCGCTTTAGATTGAAGCGGAAGAAAATTGGTACAGGACAAAGAGCATAAATATTTCCTCTACGTTTGCCTAATCCTTCATTATGCCACTGAGTTGGAGTTTGTGGTCGGCAATAAAAACGTGCAAAATCTTTTACATCGCTTCTAGTACGGTCAATAAGGTTTGCGCCGGCTGAATTGCTGAAGTTCCCACAAAGATTTCTGGCTAGTAGTTTCTCACCTGTGAGAATTGAAACAGCATTTTCAACATGGGTAAAGTGGTAGATGTATCCTTTCCAGTAAGAATTTTGACTATTAAAACCTGCTTGCAATTTAAGTGCAAATTCCTCTAGCTCTTCTGCTGATCTTTCTAAAGAAAAATCATCTCTTGTACAATTAGTATGGATTTCAAATAAAGGATTATAATCATCTATTTCTGGTTCATCTTCTTGAATTTTGTTTATAGTTATCGCTGGTAAAGTGTCTCCTCTTTCAATGACAATCAGTACCATAAGCTCAAGTATGTCTATTATCTGTTTATCATTGGCAAACCAATAAAACTGTCGATTAGCATATAAGCTAGATGCTATTTCTTCTCGTTGTTCTCCCTGTAAGAGATAGATATATACTGCTTGACGCTGATCTTCAGTTGCTGCTTGTAGCACCCATCTAATAATTTCGTCTTTGGAAATACTGTCTCTTCGGGAACGACAAGCATAGAAGAAATCTAAAGCAGTATCCTTGTATTCACTGTGGAGGATGCGGCTATCTGGTGCAAAATCAACTAACAATTTTTCCTCAATAGCATTGGAATTACTGATTAATAGTTGCTGGCAAGGCAAATAACTACCAGCTTTAGACATAAAGTAAACTGTTTCTAAAAAATTCTGAAGTTCATTAAGTTCATAAGCTGCACTAAAGTTATTAAGAAAATTTTTGGAAATCAGACTACCAACATATATAGCTTGGGATGCCCCCACTCTTGGTTGATTATTTCCTATTTCATTTTTTAATATATCAACTAACCGTAAATCATTGACAACATAATGTGTTTGAACAAAATCTTCTCCTAATAGTTTCTTAACTTCTTGCCATTTATCACGGGCGATGAGGTTATTCTGATACTGTTGCTCAAAACCTGGCCAATTTGCGACTTGTAAAAAAGTGTTTTGCTCTGAGATTTTACCTGTTAATTTATAGTTCACATTATCAAGTGAGACGAGTTGACGGTAGCGACCATACAAACCACTGGGTAAAGACTGACAGCGAGTGATGAGATAACCCATAGCGCGATCGCCCGCCAACATATTACTGATAATATCAATTCCTTCACTGGGGTCTTTTTGCTGCCAACGAACTGCCAACTCCTTCCATAAGAAGTTCCAAAACTCATATTCATCAATATTCGTAAAACCAAAAGTTTTTGTCAAAGCTTGCCAGTTACCCTCACTAGCACGGAAAAGGCTATGAAGAACTTCTCCTAAATTTTTACCTATAACTTGCGCTAACTCACGGTTACGAACTGAAGACTTCACTAAACTTTCTCGGCCTGTGGTAATGTCAAAGTTAGCATTCAAAACAAAACCTAAAAATAGCTCTTCCCTTGTGGGTGCTGTCACCCAAAAAGTTGGTATTTTTTCTGGTAAAGCGTTATAAAGGCAACCGTTTTTTTCAAATAGACCTAAAACTAAACCGGCTTTTATTTCTCCGCCAGTTTTTAGACATAGTAGTATCGAATCTTGAGTATTACTTCCAGTTTGATATTTACCTGTTTCCACTGTCGGAATATTCAAAACAGAAGAGGGATTCCAATGTAAAGTAGTTTCTTGACAATAGGAATCAACAAATGTACAGGTTTTGATAGCTTTAGAAAAAACTAACAGAATATTAGCTACAGATTGGAAATCTTGAAGTACATTTTGCCAAGATACATTCTCTTCAAGATTCAATTCTATAATTGTTGCATCAGATAAACTAATGTAGCGTTTATAATCACCTCGAAGTTCACTAGCTTTTAGTGCATTTAATCGTGATGGTATCAGCCCACCTTCAACGGTAAAACCTAAATTTTTGCTTAGTACATAAGGTCTTCTGGAAGCAAGATAGATACTCTTAAATCCTAAGCCAAATTTCCCTGTCACTCCTTCTCCTTTATCAGAGATGTTGAAAGTTAACATTTTTTCTAAGTCACGATCAAATCCCTTATCTCTATATTGTTTTTCTGGGTGATCAGGATGTTGAAAACAGCCAATTGGTCTACCTGCATGAATGAATTGAATTTTATTCTCATCAAATTTGATAATAAATTGCTTCCTGCTATCATGAAGTCTTTGTTGGGATGACATAAACTGCCATTCAACTACTGCATCATCAGCATTTTGAAATAACTCAAATGGAATACTTTGACATCTGTAGCCGTGTAAATTTATCTTTGCTCGCACAGCTTCTAATAATTGATTTCTTACCTCTTCACTTTCTGAAGATTCATCTTCTAGTAAATCAGATAATTCAGAAATCAGATTTTCAATTTTTTTCTCGATATTCTCTACAGAGCGATTTTGCTGTTTGAATTCTGCTTTCCGATGACGAAGGTTATCCCAATTTGTTAAAAGCGTTTTAATCAGAGGAATATGTTCATGTGCGCCTAGCATTCTCATTACATAAGGCGCACCTTCTAGTAAAAAGTTTTTCGCTACTTGTATATCTAGTTGATCTGACTCTAATAAATCTTTCCAAATCTGATTTAGTGATGAAGGCGTTACTTGATAAACTTCTTTGAGTAAGATTTTTGTAGAGTTCTTTAAAATCTTTATTAATTCTGTGGGAAGAAAATGTTGAGCTTGAATAGGTAATAATTCAATTTCTGTAACATCAGGTGCAAGTTTGTTAACAAAAATATGAGGAGGATTTTTAGTATTTACAAGACTTGCTTTAAAAGTAAAGCCCATTATAGACTCTACTTCTCTAGTGCGATCGCTTGCCTGACCTACATAGATACAAAAGGGGCGATTTGCTAAGGGTTGAGAGTCAAGTAATCTTTGGCGTAAGATGCCTAAATCTCGTTTACCTAAATAGAGATGAGCAAGGTTTTTAACACTGCCTTCATTACCATATAATAAAGTTAAAAATGCACCTATTGGTTCTGTAGGACAATATTGTTCCCAAGCCCGAAAGTAATTTTGCAGAACATCAGAGTTTGTTTCATCTGTTGCTGTTACAGAAATTTGTACAGCATTTGAGGAATTATTTTTCTGCATATCCTTTAAATAAGGGTGCAGAATTGCTGTTTGCTCTTTGTTGAGAAGATAAGCACCATCAATATTTTCTCTATTTCCCCAAGTTAAGCTATCAGGTGTTTGCCAGTGATTGTCATGGTTAAGTAAACGAATTTGTCCTATAATTTTTGGAAAGCTATTATATTGGACTGCTAATTTTAGGTAGCAATTAAAAACTTTAATCGTAATTGCTTCAGGTTCATTATTTAAGTCAACAAGATTTTGAAGGATTTTAATTAATTTTTCTTCATCTATTTTACCTAATAAATTAGGAAGTAGATATTTTTTAAATTTTTCTAAGCTAATTCTTTGAACTAAGTTCCAAGCTGGCAGGAAACTAACATCTATAGTGTTAAATATTTGCACAACTTCATCTAACGGAAATTCATCTATTTTAAATTGTCCTAGTTGGTAGTCATCTGCTTGTTTCAAAAGTGTCCCAATTTCTGACAGTACTTGCTCTGGAGTTAAAAATAATTCTTGAGATAACCATTGCCAACAAGTTTCATTATTACGTATTTGTTGATTTAATTGTGAAGATACTATGTAAGAGCTAGAATTTTTTAAGAGTAACTCTTCAATTTCTATTTGTATATCTGGATAATGTAGAACATTTTCTTGATAAACAACATTTCCATCTATATCTACAAGCCAGGGTGTTATTTTTAGCTGTTCGTGATTATCTTTAAGCAGCCTTTGATTTGCATTACTAAATAAACTACTTAAAGCATCCAGGATAATATCAAAATATAAGTAAGGTTGAGACTGACTCAGAATAAACTCAATTACATTATTTTCATTCCACCGAGAAAACAGCTTTTTAACTATTTTCAAACTATCGTGATTTTGGACATCTGGCGACAGAAGTGATAATTCTGCATATTCGCCTTCACTTATCTCAACTAATGTCAATAAATGTTTACTAATACCTTTGGATACAATCTCTATTACTTGTTGAGGAGCAATTAGTTTATCAATACAAACTAGCCATTTTTGTGTTGTGAGTAATGTTTGTAATGTTGGGTTATTAGAAATATCTATATCTGGCAACGCATCTAAAACCAGTGGAGAAAAATTACGCCAGTAATCTAATGTTTTTTTCGGACGAGTAAAAATTTTTTCTAGGATAGTTTCTGTCTCCCAAAAGGTAAATAGTTTTTCGACATAACTATATGCTGAATGATTTTTTATTCTAGTATGTAAAAATATTTCACTATATTTGGTATTGTCTAAAGTAGAGATATTTTGTTGATGTTGTACTAAATTTATTGGAAATTTGATTACATCTTGTGGTTGTATTGCTTTACTATCTACATCCACTAACCAATGAATATTTTTTAGTTCACTTTCCCATTTATCTTTTTCTGATGTAGACAATTGTTGCAGAGCATTCAAAATTAAATCACAATATTTTTCAGGATTGGTCAAATTGACAATTGTCGCTATTGCTTCGCCAGGAGTCCAAACTTGAATCCAATCTTGGTCTATTTCCTGTTTGTTTTGACGAATCAGTATAATATATTCTTTAAGGCGTTCATCAAGGAAAAAATCTGGATTTTCTAAATACATTTTGCCAGATTCAATACAAACTAGCTCACCATTAAGTGTTTCATGGAGTTGTAGAGATTTCCATAACTCTTGATTAATAGGTCTTTGCTTAATATGGCGCAATAGCTCATATCTCTCAGATGGTTCTAGCAAATTCCCATCTACACAGTCTGCTCCTAACTCACGAATTAAATCTACAACTTCTTCAGTTTGTAATAATTTAATTCCTAGTATTTGGCGTTTAGCCGAGGGAATATACTCAACAATGAGCGGATCGATTAATCGCCAATCTTCACCTCGTATTTGTAAAACTTGTTGTCCCACTTTTTGCCATACTGTACTTTCTTGCGAAGTGATATATAAAGGAGTTGTAATATCTTCGTACTTTTCTTTATTTCCATGCAACAAGTAACGCAATTGCTTAGACATAATTAATTAACTCCTTCAATAAATTGCATCGTTGGCTGGAATTGCCTAAATCTGGTTTTGTGGCTAAAAGCTGTAAGCAAGTTTGATGTTCCAATTTAGGGATAGCTTTTAAAGTACTAGCTTTTTCTAAAATAGTTGCAATTTTTGGTTCTATAAAAATTAGTTTGCATTCGGGTAAAGCTGCTTTTACAGCAATAGCAATAGGTGTCTCATAGTCTCTTTTATCACCTCGAAATAGCAAATATTTTTGTTTGTATTGTTGTAAACTTAAGTAGGAGCAAATATAGGTTTTATTCTGCTGATGATTATACCCAAAAAATAAGGCAAGATTCGACACAAGGTTTAAAACAGTTTCTAGTGAATTAATCTGCTCAAGAATTTGCTCAAGAATTTTTTTAGCTACCTGCTGGGTAGTTGCTGTTATCAATAGTTGGCTAAGAGAAGTCAGAATAAATTTTACTTGTTCATTACTCAAAGAACCAGTACTAACAGGGGAATTTGGCTCAAATAATTCATAAATTAATAGTGGTTGTTCAATATCTAGCTGATATAATGCGTTTAAAACAAGTTGTATAGCTTGCCCATTGTAAGTAACTTGTTTAAGTTTCAACCTTTTTTGAGGATGAATTAATGCAACTATTTTTTTAATAGCTTCATTGAATTGCTCTTGTTGGAGGTTTTCGATACCAATGGTTATAAATGCTTCTCGAACTATATTTATTAGGCAGGTTTGAATTTCCGATTGTCCAATAAGTTGTTTATTTTGGATGAGAAAATTCACAAAGTAGTTGACATTTTTAGGTTGAGCAAAAAGCAACTTTAAATCTAACGATGTCAGTAGATTAATAATTTCTTGCTTTTGCCAATCTACAGATGTTTCATCTGACAGAAGATTAGGTTGTTCCTTGTCAATTAAATAATACCTTTCTACTAAATTGCTTAATTCAGGGAAGATTTCCCAGTTGGGGGGAACACCAGGTAGCGATCGCACATTTGCATTAACCGGAATTAGTTCCCAAGCACTACGAGATGGTTTAATCCTAAATACCCACTGAGCCTCTCTACAAATACTCTGTTTGTATACTTTACTTTTGAAAAACTGCGATCGAAAAATTGCTTCAGAAAGGTTAGATATATCTGGAATAGATAAACTATGAATTTTCACAAATTTCTCAAGGGAAGGAAGAAAAACTTTTAAAGTTCCTTTAGTCGCCAGCAAATAATTCCACTGAGCTATCATTTCATCTTCATTCGTGGGAGTCTTTTGCACAAACCCATCAGTGCGAATTTTTTGCAATCCTTCAATATATTTTCTACCAGAATCAAGAAAGAAATAACCATGTAAAAAAATTGTATAATCTTGCTCACCTTTGCAATCAATTACTTCATAAGCTTGTTGTTCGGCTCCCTCTTGACTATAGCTAGCTTCATCACTGGCTAAAGGTAGAAAAACCGACCATTGCAGCATTAATCTAGCTTTATGTCTATTGTTTAGCGATTGCTTGGTAAAAACTACAGCACAATGAGGGATTGATTTATCAGGTATACTTTCTGATTCCGCCGATTCATTAATTGATACTCTTTTTGTCCAATAAGGTGACTGTTGTAAATCATCCCAAAAAGTATTTGATACGCTTTCTGAATCTTGACCTAGTAGTAATGAAAAGTCACTCGCTGGTAAAATTCGTTCTTTACCTGCAAACCGGATTCCTGTTGCATCTGCACTAATGATAATTCTCCCTTGCAAATCGTGTTCATCTTGTTGTATTATTTTACTTTCTGAATTTGGATAAATACAGCGATCGCAGGGATTATGGCTATCTAAAGTAACAGAAAATTGCGCCTGAAGAGAACCGCTATTATTTTCTAGCCAATATCTAACCTTCCTAATATGACGTAACAAGGGTAATAATTGCCCAATCCTCATTTTCATGTCTTCAGGTAGATTAGATTCCACTGATTTGGCATCATTATAATAGTTAGCCAAAATACAACGTTCATCTGGCATTCTTTGGCGCAGTGGTATCCATAATAAAAAGTAATTAGATGTAGGTTTTACTAAGTTTTGCTGAATTAAATAATTTTCTAAAAACTGGCGATCTTCAAGAGAAAGTTCTCCCCACTCTGGGCGTTTAGAATCAAATCCATCATAATTAGCCCAAGGATTAATAAATTGACCACAACCTTCTTGAATATCCTGAGAACGAGCAATATAAAAGAAGGCTTCACAAAAATGAAAAATACTCTTTTGTCCAAGTCCAAATTTACCGATTTTACCTTTATCTTTGGCATTAGCATCAATGCCAAAGCAAGATATAGATTCTTTATCCGATTTAGAAAATGTACCATTATTGAGGAAAAATAGTCCAGGTATCTTTAAAAGGGGATGCTCAACTGCATCTCCCAGTTCTTTGACTATTCCAAATTCTAAAGTTGTAGCTCGTCCATCATTGGCATTTTGAATTATTTCTTTAATGATAGGAAACCCTTGCTTATACCTCTCCCGCAATAGACTTTTGATATTATTGACAATTGTTCCGGGTGGAATTTGATAACCTGCCATAGTTAATACTCTATTTTGTAATTGAAAATGGTCAAAAATGTTGAAATTGGGTTTTTATATTACTTAGGGATTTGATAATCTCTGCTATGGCATATACTCCTGAATTTGCGGCTTAAATCTGCGATGGGCAAAACCCACCGCCCATACCAAAACTGAGCAAACAGCTAATTCGGTAAATACTTAGCCAATAAATCCTGACCCTGACTGCCCATCTCATCAAGCTTCAGCTCAATAAGCTTCATCGCCATCGGTGACGGTTTAGAGCGTCCATTTTCCCAACGATTAATCGTGGTATAAGTAACGCCTAGAGTGGCTGCAAATTGTTCTTGCGTAAGCCCGAAGGCAAGCCGCAAATCATGAATGATCTGCCCCACCTCTGGCTGGTTGATAGCCAAGGGTTTTTTGATAGTCATTTAACTTCTAAACTTGATCCACTAGTTTAAGTAGCCGATGCTATATTATTTGCTACATATTAACCATGCGAAACCTGAGCATTCATCAGTAAATACGCGATATTTGTGTTTTTTATAGTAAAATTTCTTGCTTTAGTTAAGGGGATTTTTTAAGTGATGTTGAACTTGAATTTAACCTAACGGTTTATTGCTGATGGCTCCGTTTCATTGGTGAAACAGGCATTCCCTGTCAAGTAAAATAACCTTTTCGTTGATTAGCTCGATTAAAATGAGTATTCTATCTTTTAAAAAATAACAACATTCCATGTGGATTATCTAAAAATACATCTTTATTACTATTGTGATTTTGCGATTCATCCCCTTGCAAATCTTGACTTGAAAGTGAGTACACATCAGTTGCCACAAGCTGATATCCTTGAGTATTGAAATAACCAACTAGTTTATCAGGCATGACATGAGATGCACCGTAAATTGGTAACAAATTATGTTCAATTTTATCCTGGTCTAAAATATTTAATTGCACAACACCTGTACGACAAAATATATCAAAATCAATCGGCTCGACTAAGCCACTTGTAGTAATTTCTATTGAATCTAATTCCATCGCCAGTTGCTCTATACTGGCAAAATTACACGACCACGGGTTGCCCATTAAAAATAACCGTATCGATATTGCCTCTGGCTGCACCTTCACAATATCAAGTAATGTTCTCGTAACGGCATCTGGTTGCAAGTAATCTAACACTCCATGAACCGAAACTAGCCGCAGGCTATTTGGAGTGTAAAGTTTTGTCAGTTCTAATTCTGCTAGATTGCGATCGCAAAAATAATTTAACTGTAGATTTGGGTATTGGCTGCGTAAAGCTAAAAACTTTTCTGGTGGATTAGTAGCAATGTCGTAACAGTCGATTGTCGGAAGTTGGTAGCGCGTCAAGTCAACTCCCTCAAAACCAAAAAAAACTTCCCGTTCGGCAAAACCTGCACCCAAGATAGCTGCACTATCACCCTTACCTGAAAGAATCGCTTCCCAAGTCAGGGGATAAACATTGGGGGTAAGCTCCAAAAGTCTAGCTCGACTAATTTCTAAGATATTGCCACTGCCCTTGTTTTCTAGGAATCTTACTGTCATAAAACCTCGTTATATTATGAAATAACCTTGGGACGACTGATTAGGGTAATATCTTTACCTTCGCCCAAACGGTACACTTCTGTGCGATCGCCAACATCAATTTCAAAAAACCGATAGCTTGTAGTAAACTGCGCCCACGGTGCCAAAGGATTAATTTTTGGGAGATTGGTTGTTGCTTGGTAAGTAATTTCAAACCCCACTCCCCCATCTTGCTTGAACATCTGCAAAAAACATTCGTAGTCTCTAGCGTGCCAAAAATCAGTCGTTCGGCGACGTACCACATCTTGTGAGTCAGAACTCATCGCCCGTGCTGCTGATGCGGACACGATCAATTGCAAATTGTCAGACATTCGCGTTAAAGCAAGTTTCTTGTCTGGGTTTGAGAATATTTCATCAACAATTGATTTAAGCTCAGGGTGCAAACAAGTTTCGGCAATGTAAAACCCTGAATACTTGCTGATATCTTTCTCAAATTCCCGATCAACTAGTCTTTCGGAGTCACAACTAACCGACTTTCGTAGGCTTGCAAAAATCAAGTCTTCGTATAACTTCTGCTGCGATGCTGGCGTTGCTGCAAGAATTTTGAATGCAGACCCACGCATCCCCTGAATTCCTATCAAAGCACAGGTACAGTTGAGGGATGCCGCCCACATTGCTAAAAATTTTCGATAGTTGGTATAAAGCATTAATGCTTCCTGGTAGTCAGGAGCTTTAATTTTGAGTAGATGCTTTACTGGATTGGGTTTAATTTCCCATCCAGGCTTGCATAGTAAAGTCCACAACGTTGAGGAATCTTCAATGGCATCCATGCATTTATCCCCTCAGCAAATTAATGACAATTATTTGTCTGTCCGTTCTTGTCAAACCTCATGCGGGATATCAAATCCTTAAGATGGGCTGGGTCTACACCAAACCTATGAGCAATGTCATACTCCTCATCTTCAGTTGGCGGTGCATTTAGTGTAAGTAAATGCTCCAAAAAAGGTTGCGACCCCCCTAAAGGCAAACCATCATCCGTAAAAGGTAACCTATGTTCGTGCATTGACTGCTCAAATACCGCAGGGCGGGTATTTTGTAGCCACGCTACAACCTCACCAGGTTTTGGCGGCTCTATCCCCAGTCGATCGCATTCTTCTAATAACTCGTTTGATAATTGCGATTCTACTGCGGAGACGCTGTGCGATCGCACCACTAAATCCTGCAACCACTCCTGTAGCTTTCCTGTCTCTGGCAGCTGCAAATCCAGCGTCCGACAAGCAGCTACAAACTCTTGTCCAATAACAGCTTCCCTATGCAAATTTTTCAGAAATGCAGCATACTCGTCTTCCGATAAGACATTAAGCTGCTGCTGAAAAAACTTTTGAATTTCTCGACTTAAGCGAAATATACGTGATGCCTGAAAATCATTGTCTTTCTTGATACCCTCAATATCACCCAAGCCAAGGGAGAGATTATCTACAAACCAAACCCCTACCTGGCCCACTTCTGGTACTGATAAACCCAAGGATTCGCACGCAAATATCAGTTCTATGCCCAAAGAGGTATAACCAGAAAACATCTGCTCCAAACTACCCGGTTGAGGAACCGGCTTACCACTTTTTTGAGCTAGGTCAACTAAATCTAAACCCAAA
Source organism: Nostoc sp. ChiVER01 (assembly GCF_034531155.1). NCBI lineage: Bacteria > Bacillati > Cyanobacteriota > Cyanophyceae > Nostocales > Nostocaceae > Nostoc > Nostoc sp. ChiVER01. Next base: position 42,597 of record NZ_JAVRBS010000027.1, read on the forward strand.
TCAACTAAACGCCTTAAAGCTTTCGCCAAAGTGCCACCCAATATCGGCAGTAAATCATCTACCTTTTGCCGCACACCGGGCGCAAGGGTAAAAGATACTCGGTCAGTATCCCCTCCAGAAAAGCGTTCGCGCTGATTTGACACACGTTTTTTGAACTTGGTTTATCGAGATTTCTCTTCAGTTTATAGAAACAACAGGGGTTTTAGTTACAAACCTTAAGTTTTATATCAAAACCTATATCGCTAGAACAAATAAACACCTCACCATCAATAAACCTTGTCATTTTAGTGATGCACTAATTTTAATTAGTGCATCACTAAGTATTAAATAATATTAAGTTAATGCATCACTAACTCGGCAAATCGGTAAACTTTACCTAAAAAGCACAAAAGAAGGGCTTGAGATAAATCGAGCTAACTCGCTAAAAATCGTGCAAGAGCTAATAAAGATGCAAAAGAACTACAAAATACTAGAAGTACTACCAAAACAAGGACTAGAACCAAGGCAATTTCTGCGCCACTGTTTTGATATTGCCGAACTTAGTCCCCCCGAACTGCTCGAAGAAGAAACGGACTCACAATACCGCAAAAAATGTATCACTGTACTATGTGCAGTCTTAGGTGTACAAAGACCAACAGTTCGCAAGTGGGGAAGCGATCTCAATTTTGATGGGATACCCAACTGCTGCAAATTTGCACTTGCTTACATTCACGCCGCCGAAATCCTGCCAAAGCAGCTAAAGAGCATCTTGAGAGGAGAATACAACGCACCGTTCGTAGATGCTCAAACGTTTCTAGAAAAAATACTCCTCGAAAGGTTAAGTGAACAACAAGTATTACAAACTGTCTCTCACGCCAATTTTCGCGCAACTTGTGTCAAAACCCTCACGCAAGTATTACATATTGGCACCAAGTCAGTCCAAGATTGGGGTCAGGATATGTCGTTTCACAAAATGCCCAAAATTCACAAACACACCTTGGGCTATGCCTTGGCTGCTATTTCTAAATCATCATCAAAAAACTTGCAGAAAGCAGCGTGACTTATTCAACTAGTCGAATTAGGAAACTTGGTCTTAGAGATTAATACCGCGCATACAACATCATGACTACAACAACTTTTGCAAATAAATTATACGTCGAGCAGCATCAGGTAGACTCCAATCCTACCACCCACATAGAGCAAAGTACCCTAGAGTACCTCCATACGGCTTTCCTACTCTATGAGTACAAGCAGACTTACACTAAAAAAGAATATCGCGCACTGTTAGAAGAGTACGGTTGGGATAAGGGCAGTGCTGAGGAAAGGCGATCGCTCCGAATTGCCGAGAATTTTCAAGCATTTATCAGTTGCCCGGAACATTTAGCGGTTTTACCAATATCGGTACTACTTCGGTTATGTTCCAATAACTACAAAATCCTAATTGATGAATTGAAAGATATTCCTATTGGTGGATTGACTTGTGGATCAGTGTTAAAACTGATTGAGAAAAGAAGATTGTTTCTCAAAGCCATGAATCAAGAAAAAAAAGATGGCAACTGGCGAGCAACACCAGATGGAAATAGATATTACACCTTCGGCAAAATTATGGAGGATGACTACCAAACAGGAGTGTTTACCGAGAAGTTAATAGAGGAATTGGGATTGTCACCGCAGCGAATTGTCAGAATGGCGATCGCTGACTTATATGAAAAGCATCAAGCTGAGATAGCCAAGAATGAAATCGGCTCTTTTGAAGAACTAATCCCTTGTGAACAACTCACTGACACCATAGAAGAATTGATTGCTGCCAACGATGAAAATATCGTTAACCCAACAAACCTTGAGGTAATGCAGCGAGAACTTGAAACCTTGTGGCAAAGGGATACAGAACAATATGACTGCCAAGAATACCTGGAAGAACCTGAAGAGTCAAACATTGACTTTGAAGAAGATGAGATTCAGGCAGTAGAAAGTACATTGGCTAGGATGTTCGGTACAAATGAAGTCCCAGCAACTGATGCAGAAGTCCTCGCAGACATATTGCGGAAAGCTTCAGATTATTCCTCAGTGCGCCGAGGACTATGGCAATATCAACAAGCTAAAGAAGAAGCTTGGAGCCTCCTCTCGGATTCGGAAAGGAAATCTGTATGGCAGATGCTTCCAGAGGCAATCAAAAAGCTTAGTAATGCCAAGCGTGAAGGGTTGATTGTCAACTTTTATGAGATGGAGTCAGGAGGGGTATATAAAGTCTTCACTACAGATTACCCATTAATAGAAGAAACAATTAGTAATAGTCGGTTAGACAGATGGTTGGCAGAACTAAAAGTCAGGCATAACTCCGATTGTAATTGACATGTCTTTAAAGCCAAGTGCAAGAAATTAACATTAATTAGAATCTCAATGAACTCAACAGCAACAAACAAAAAAATAGCTGTTAGCCTATTCTCCGGGGTGGGTGGATTTGACTTGGGATTTAAAGCAGCAGGATTTGAAATCGCGATCGCCATTGATAACAATCCCATCGCCTTAGCAACATACCAACATAATTTCCCGCACGCCACAGTCTTGTGCAAAGACATTCGGGAAGTGACAGGGGAAGAAATACGCGCCCATATTCAGGCGAAGTACATAAATTGGGACGGGGAAATTCATGCCGTTTTTGGTGGGCCACCATGCCAAGGATTTAGCGTTGCCGGACTGCAAAATGTTGAAGATGAGAGAAACTCGTTGGTAGGGGAGTTTGTACGGCTGGTGTTGGAACTCAATCCCCTTGCGGCAATCATGGAGAATGTGCCAGGGATTGAGAATCAGAAGTTTGGCTGCATTACTGCTAACCTCCAAGCAGTGCTAGAAGAACATTATTTTCTCTCAAAGTGGAACCTCACCGCTTCAGATTACGGGGTTCCCCAGGCGAGAAAAAGGGTATTTTTTGTTGCATCTAAGTTTGGAGAAATTATACCGCCGGAGCATCAACCTCAACATACAGTTAGAGATGCGATCGCGGACTTGTCGCCAATCCCCCTACTCCCCAAGCAAAACACTCAAGAATGGCATCCAGATTGGGTGAAGGGAGAATATGCTAAGTATCTTGAGAAAATATTCCCAAATCTTGGTATAGTAACTAACACTGAGACGGGATTCGCAGCGACAACACATGCACCAGAAGTAATTCAGCAATTCATCAACACTCCCCCAGGTGCGAGGGAAGCTAAATCCAAATCAAAGAAGCTGCAATGGGATGGATTCTGCGTGACGTTAAGAGCGGGGAGTGGCAACCGCACCGCATTACGTCCCCTTCATCCAGAACAGCCACGGGTTATATCTGTAAGAGAAGCTGCTCGTTTGCACAGCTACCCCGATTGGTTTAATTTCAGCGAGGCAATACTCCACGCCCAAAGAGAAATCGGAAATTCGGTGCCCCCATTGCTTGCATATGCTGTGGGAATGCAGGTTAGAGAACATCTAGAATGCAATACCAGTTATCAGATTAGATGCCCAAATTAGCAAAACTGCCTATTTTTACCAACTTCTTGCAATTTTGAGAATCTATTCGTTTTTGTCAATGAAATACTGTCTTTAAGCAGGTTAAGCAAAATCAGCAAAGAGCGATCGCCTCCACTTCTGGAAGAAAGCAAAATTTAGTTACTTGCCTGTAGGTCTAGCGGATAATACATGATTATTTTATCAGTAATGGATGAAGAACGCCAAAAAGCCTATTTAACTCTAATTAACTCCTTGCTCAACTCCCCCAGTAGCAAAGCAAATTCGATTTTGAATGCTAATCAGGTGTTAGTTGATGCTGCTCTAGTGCAAACAATGGAACAGGTGGCATCTGTAATGGCAGACCAAGGCTACCAGAATGCTGCCGATTTTTTAATGGATGTTGCTTGTCAACTCTCTGAAATAATTAGTTCGTTAGGAAATGTTACCGATAGGACAGCGGGTCAAGGCGAGTCGTTAGCAAAAACCAAACAGGAAGAATACTTGATTTTTCTAGACCAGGTATATCAGGCAACCGCACAAAGCAATAGTAATCCGCAAGTGGTATACCCGTTGCTTGTAGAGAATCTGGAGAACCTAAATGATGATTTTGCTGTTCTGTTACGTCAAGTGATAATGGACACCCTATCCCAAGTGGCACCAGAACAAGCCCAGAGCATTGCAGCAGTAATTGGAAATTTCAGCGACCTGATGCGTGAGTTTCCTCAAGGTGACAGAGCTAGCAATTTGGAGATTGCCATTGCTGGCGCTGAAGTTGCAGCTACAATTTTTACTCGTGATGTTTACCCAAACGATTGGGCAACGAACCGCAATAATCTGGCAGCTGCATATACTAAAAGAGTGCGGGGCGATCGCGAAGAAAATCTAGAACGGGCAATTGTAGCTTACGAAGAAGCTTTGCAAGTCTACACTCAAAGCAAGTTTCCTCAAGAATGGGCTAGAACCAAAAGCAACTTAGGTAATGCTTACAGCAATCGCATACGCAGCGACCGAACTCAGAATCTAGAGCGAGCGATTCATTGCTATCAATCTGCTTTACAAGTCCGCACTCGTGAAGCATTTCCTGAACAATGGGCAACAACTCAAATCAATCTAGGTACTGCCTGCTGGGAAAGAATTGAGGGTGAACGGGCGCAAAATTTGGAGTTAGCAATTTCGCATTTCCAAGCAGCTTTGCAAATTGATACAAAGGAAACATTTTCTCAAGATTGGGCATTGATCCAAACCAATTTAGGTACCGTCTACTGGGGAAGAGTTCAGGGCGACCGAGGGTCAAACTTAGAGCAGGCGATCGCACATTTCCAAAATGCTTTGCAGGTTTACACTAAAGAAGATTTTCCTCAATACTGGGCAACGGTTCAAAATAATCTGGGTGGTGTCTATCTTGAACAAGGGCAGTTTGAAGAAGCGATCGCCTGTTTCCAGTCAGCCCTGGAAGTCTACACACCCTCTGCTTTTCCCTTCGAGTGCTTGGGAACCGGGAAAAACCTTGGTAACACAGCCAAAGCATCTGAGAACTGGGCAGTAGCGAGTGAGGGGTATCGTATCGCCATTGAAGCTGTAGAGCAAAGTCGCTCCTGGGCTATCACTGATGCAAGGCGACAAGTGATTCTGGCAAATGCGATAGATGTATATGACGACATGGTGGAAGTCTGCATTGACATTGAACAGTTTGACCAAGCCATTGAATATGTCGAGCGTTGTAAATCCCGTAGCTTCATCGAACTTCTGCACGTTCGTGACCTTTTTCCCAAAGGGAATATTCCCGAAGGTGTGATTAATGAACTAAAGCACTTGCGTCAGGAAATAGTGACAGAACAACGCCGCTTAGAAATTGTTGAGCAAAATCAAGCAACAGGTATAATTTCTGCTGTCAGTAAACCCATAGATAATTCCTTAGCTTGGGTGGAAAACCGTACTCGTTTAAATGAATTGGTCAAACAGCTAGATGGCTTGATTGACGACAAGATTAACCCGATAGATCCTGACTTTAAAGACACACAACAAGTTAATCCCATTTCCTTTAAAGAAACGAAGAAACTTTTGCAAGCCTTTTGATTATTTTCATAATTTCCGACTCACCACTAACGTTGCACCAGGCATATATGTGGCAAAGTCTGACTGACTTTTTCTAGGCAAGGCGATTAAAATCACGGAAGCAATTGATGTATTTGCTTGTGGCGCTGACTTTACACCTAACACCAAAATCCTGGAAAACAGGATGGGAGATGCCAAATAATTTTTTTGAGAATTTACCTGACTTTTAACAGGCACAAGTGTAATATCCACAATATCACCTGCTTCTAAGTTCCCACCAAATGTCATACTAGGTGTAGCTGGAATACCAACAGCAACTGTATCAGCAAGGTGATTTGGATCAGTAAGTTGCTTCTTAGTTAGTGGTTTTTCTTTTGAGATATTAGTTAGAGTATAATGACCTACAATCTGTTGAGACTTTTTTAAGGCGTTGGAAGGTACATTGTTTGAAGCGAAAACTTTTGAAGTCAAGTCGCTCTGTCTTATCTGGTAGTATGCAGATAAATCTGCTTTGGGAACTTGAACTTCAATTTTTGTTTTGGTTTCAAGATATGCTGCTGCAAAAATTCCTACTAACACGGCTACCATGCTTATCCATTGGCTAAGGGATAATTTGAACAACAACCTTCTTAATAAAATGAAGAATTTCAACTGCTTCTGCATGGAGATTATGGGGAATTTTGACTATCAGATATATTAGTGTCTTTGTATATTAACAGTACTTGCGTATTGCCGCTGTAAAGAAGTTGGCGAATCTTGCCCCATACTTCAATCTCTTCTGTTGGTGTTTTTGGCAGTTCTAATCGCATCTGTTTTAAAAGTTCATGACGGTAAAGGTCAAACCCAGCTTTAATTTGTTGAGCATAGAGTAAGGCACTTCCTAAAGCTGCCCGATAAGCTAGCCAAGCTAAGAATAATCCCCCCCATAAACACAGCAAAAAAAACCACCCAGAGGCTTTAACTATTACTAAATAGACACCACTTGCTAGAGCGAAAATACAACTAAGGGTAGAAATCACCAGCATAAAATCTAGAGAACTTCTGGCTTCGGCTATAGTCTGAATAAAACGTTCAGGAAACAGATTATACAAACGCGGCCAGATAAGAACTGCATCTATGTCATAGCGGTCAAAAGGATATAGTTCAGCATTTTTGAGAATGTTGCCCAAGCAAGTTGGCATTACTTCTTGAGGTTGCGTTGGCAGGGGATAGTACAAATAGATATTTTCATACAGTTTTCCTTGGTTATGCTGCTGTTGTAATTCTGCTTGTTTTTGAAGCAACCTTTTCTTTTGTTTATGTAGCTTATTCAGTTTTAATTGGGCTTTAAACTTTAGTAATGGAGATGGTTGCTGAATTTGACTAGATAGTTGAAGTGAAGTTTGTTGTAGTGCTTTATCAACTAGCTTTAGTGTTCTTCTCAGTTTCTTGGCTTGGTTTTCAAAATCTAATTTTTTCAGGCGAGATTGATACCATTTTTTACGTTTATTTGCAAAATACCTCCCAAGCGGAAAATCCCAGTAGCCCTCATAAAAACGCAGAATTGTATTTAGTTGGCTAGATAAAATTATGGAGAATAAAGTTACCCAAACAACAAAGCCAATAATTTGCAAGGTTTTGAGTATATTATCCAGTTTAGTCCACTTTTTAAATGCCTCAACAACATCACCTTGCCCTGCAATTGCAACTGCAATTACTAGTCCCCAAAAGATGAGACTGGGAAAGGCGGCATTAATTAGGAAACGGCGACCAAGAAGACTAGGGGCTTCCTTAAAAATATCGCTTAACATGACTGCCTATAGTTTAAGTGAGCTTTAGCTTATGGGTTGGTACGTTAGGGTCTTTATTTTGGCAGGGGGGTAGCTTTCGCCGATCAAGAAAAGATAATTCATTGACATAACCGCACTCACCACACTTAACCAAACATTTTGGTGGCTGATGTCGTCCTCCCAATCCGGTATCACCAACAGCACCAATGTCACCCATTGTTTTACTCTGCTGCTGGTACTCACCACTTCCTAAGTAATCGCCAACAGTTTCGACGGATAATATTCCAAAAATTGTCTCGTCATTGATGACTATGGCTCCCCTTGTTTCTTCAGCTATGACCTCTATCAGTTCTGAATTTACCACCTCTTGCATATCTGCCTTGCAGCCAACAGTAATGGCTATAGGGAAACTAGCCACAGCATCAATCAGAGAAATTGCACCTTCCATAGAAGCTTGTTCTAAATCTTCAGCTACAACCAAGGCTAATGGCTTTTGAAGCTCATTTACAACTACACCGTGGTCGCCGACTTGCAGTGTGGCAAGTGCGTCTTTTAGGTTAAGCGAATCTGGCAGTAACTTAAAATTTTTAGTTGTATATTGTTCAACTTTACTCATTTCGTTATCTCCAATCTCCTACTAAAAGGAAAGGTGCCCAATAATAAATACTGTCATAAACAAGAGTTGTGTAATCTACCTGATAATTTCTAGCTAACTTGCACTGAGTTAACTTTTTTTTGATTATTCTATAATCTTTTGTATCGATATCCATATTTTTTAAAATTTGATTGTAGCTATGCAATGCTAATTTGAAATCTTTGGCATTAAACCGCATATCAGCGATGTTCACATCCAATAATTGTTGTGTGACAGGGTTATTTATTTGATGTTTGGCAGCTTCGCAGTAATCAATCACTTCTTGAACTGTTATGCGTTGCACTTCTAACTGTGCTTGTTGTAAAGCCTCAGTTTTGTTTAACCCTTCTTTTAACTTTTGGTAAAATCGGCTCATTAGAATGCTTGTTGAAATTTCATCTACTGACCATAAACTGACTAATACAGAAGGTGTTCCTGCGTAAATGAGGGCACGAGTTAGTCCAATTAATTCATCTCCTGGTTTGTTGTCATTAATACCACTTTCACAGGCACTTAGTGTAACTAAATCAGCGTTCATTTCCAAGCTAAAAATTTGTTCAGCTGTGAGGATTTCTTCATCTTTCAGTTTTTCTTCATCTGTTAGGTTTTCTTTTTTTGCAAACTTGATGCCTGACTTCAAGGCTTCCTGTGAATTAAAGACTCCATGGCAGGCAATGTGCAATATGTCAATATCTTTTTTCGATTCTTGAAGCTTACGTTTGAGTAAATCTTTAGTGACTTCATCACCAATGTAAAGTTCAGCAGGAGGGTCATTGAATAATTGCTTGATTACCTGAGCTTGTATTTGGGCGTGTAAAAGTTGTTCATCTGGCTGCGTTGTACGAGAGTCAGCAAAAATCAATGCCTTTTCTCGTTTATCCTTACGCTTTTGATGACAATACTTCATAACTGAGGCACTGGGAGTGTAGCAAACTGGGTTTCGCTCAATTAGGTAGCGGTCGCCTACTTTTAAAGCATGTAGTGGCAGGTAGTGCAAGAAGTTATGAGGTACAAACCAGATAATGTCGTTCTCCTGTGTCATCAGATCGCCTTTGGGCGACTCGCACACAAGAGGCGCAACAAAGGGAGAGAAGCAGTCCTGGTAATCCTGCTCATCTTGCTCGTTCCAGTCTTTGACTTTTTTTTCTTGAAAGTATTTCTTGACAAAGTTCTGAATTGTTTCGGTTCCTATGGGAATCTCCTGAACCAGAGGTTGTTCAAAATCCTCACGGACTATAAAAAGCAAAGTACGGTCTTCGACGGTAAAGTATTCAGCTAGAACGACTCGCTGTGCAGGCATCTGTGGTACTCAGGTTATGCTTGATGGCTTTGAGCAGTTAGCAAACAGGCTTTCACATCCTCAAACTTCAGTGGTAACCCGCGTCGCAAACTAACATATTCACTAGCAGCAGGGTCACTAGTGACCATTTGCTCCCAAAGAGTATGCAGGCGATCGCTCAATTCCACAACTTCAACTTGGGTAGAAGCACGATTAATTGCAACCAATAGTTCCCTTTCCCTCTCCAGTAGCTTTTTATCAGTTATGGATGGAGGTCGTAAGGGTGTCAGGGCTAGGGAGTCCAAAAAAGCTCTCCCTTTAAGGCGTTCTAGCCAGTTGAAAGTGACGCTACTGAGCTTAAGATACCAGTAGTGTAACTTAATTGCGAACTTGTAAACTTTTTCTTTATCTGATATCAAACCCAAACGGGCTGTCTCTGTTGCAACTGCATTGCTTTCGATAAAGCCACCTCGTACTAACTCAATATCTGCTGCTGCCTCTTCCAACCAATGAGCAGCATTTTGCCAGTGTACCTGCTGTTCCTCATTAACCAAACCTTGAAAACTTTGCATAAATTCAATATCAGCCAAGTAGAAGCGGATTTTCCAAGTAATGTCCCGCATCTTGGCATTTTGGAAGTATGAGAGTGCTTGAGAGCAGAAGCGAGCTGCTTCAATATGTAGGTGAGGATAGCCACGGTTCCCTAGATCGTGGCAAACTAGCCCCAGCAAGGTGTCAGTGATTGCAGTCTGGGTGGCTAAACCAAGATCGGCGTAAGTATTGCGAGCTTTTTCTAGATAGGACACAGCATCAAGGGAACGTTTACAGGCAACAGCCGTTTGTCCTTGTAATTGGTAAGTACCAGCAATGCCTGCAACAGCTTCGTTGTTGCCAATTGTCTTTAATAGGTCAATTGCTTGAGAATAAAGAGCCATTGCTGCAAAATAAGCTGGATCGGGGATGAGAGAACTGCCAGCACAATGATGTTGCATGACTGTTGCCTGTGCAATGCATTTGAGTTTTTCTGCCTGCTCAAATCGATATTGGCAGGCTTCATCTACTTCTAAACCCTTACGCCAGACTAAAATTGCCTTTACCCAGTCGCTGCTGCTACTTAGCACATTACCCAAAATGAAGTAGGCTAGAGACAAACTTTTACTAGAACCTGCTTGTTTGAAAGTTTTGATGGCGCTACAGCAGACTTTTTTAGCCCGGTCGGGCAGGTTCATTAAAGTATAAATGTTGGCAAGATTTAGCCCTTGCATCGCCAGGACGCTCGGAACTGCTGTTAGTTGTTCGACTTGTTCGCAGGCTGCTTTAGCACGAGCATAATCACCAGTGCGAAAATAATAGTCACCAATGCCCAGATAGGCTGTTGCTTGTGCTAGAGGAAAGTTCATCTCTTGAGCAATTGTTGCAGCTTGTTGGCGGCAGTCCAAGCTCTGTGACACTTCTCCTTGTTGTAGATACCAGGTACTCAGGTCAATCAGAGAATTAAACAAACCGGTCAAGTTATCTTCTTGACGATAAATCTGCATTGCCTGCTGCACTGCATCACTGCCATCGTAACCTGCTTTGATCGTGCGACTTCCCAAGCTAAGTAAGACCTCAGCTGATCCCAAAACGTGATTGACAGACTCATACAAAGTGATTGCTTGGTGGTAGAGGGTCGGATCTAGCTGGACTTCTGGATTTGCTGCCCTTTGGGTAAGCATGGTATCAAAATCAAGTTCAGCAAGACGCAGTGCGGCTTCAGCCTGACGTACCTGATTGCCAGCAGTTTGCGCTTGATCGCGTGCTTGTTGAAAGATAGACTGGGCTGTAGCTGGGTCAGGTGTGGATAGTAGGTGAAGCCGACCCAATTTAAGCAATGCAGCTAAAGCAGTGTCACTGTCACCTGAACGGTAATAGTTATCAACCGCCTCACCTAACAGATGTTTTGCTTCTACCAAATCAGATGGGGGAGACAGATTCCATACAACTGTGATCGCTTTTCCTCTTCCTAGCAAATCCTGAGCCATTGCCCTCGATTTTGGACTTTTATTTTCAGCCAGTACTGTTCTTGCTTCTTCTAAAATAAGAGTTAAATTACCAGTTAGGTAAATTTGCAAGCAAGCACACCATAGACGCATTTCCCATGCCAATTCACTATTTGACGGCAATGTCGCCAACACTTTGTTACAAATGGTTTCGGCTTGTCGAAAACGCCCTTGTTCCAACAGACAACGTACTAAAAGTAACTGAGCCAGAGGAGCCAAGTCTTCGGAAGATGTAGCATTTTGAGCCAGATGAATAGCAGCAGGTAGTTGGCCTAAATGGAACAACCGCCATCCTTCAACCAGTACTTCAGGTTGATTAGTCATTTTCCGACTTTCTGCTTGGTAAGCTATATCAAATAAAATACACATTTGGGTTGCTGAATTTCGGAAATTGTTAATTTTTTTTTACATCAGTCAAATGAATTGGCGTAGTTTACATTAGTGTTATGAGCGTACCTTTAGCGCTAAGTATGCCCCTCTATAGTTAAAGTTTTATGGCTCAACATAATTCCTTAAGAGAAACGGAAAACCAGCTTTTACTGACGGGTTCAGAAGAGATAGAAATTCAAATTTTGAAAGGGGGGCAGCGCATAGAGGAGAGCATTCGCAAACTGCTCAGAGAAAAGAAAATACTCTTGCCGGATGAAGATTACATTTGGAAAATATTTGTGGGAGCTAGGTGGGTATTTTATCCTGATGGACAATTTTTCTTCATCCCTTCTCCTATAGTCAATTTGGATACAAAGTTATTTCCATTATCCGGAACTTACGTCAAAGTTGAAGATACATTCAAATTCCAAGGAGAACGGCAGTCTCCAGAAGGAGATATTGCTTGCGTAGATGGGATCATCCACACGAATGGCGAAATTTTCCGTGCAGAGTTTATTTATTCTAGAGATAAAACGAGCGAAAAAATTTCGCAGGTTCTTTCTCAAAACGCTCAACCACCTTCTATAAAAATTGAAACAATTGAAGGAATAGAAGTTCCGTCCACTTTCAACATATCCCTAGAGGGAAAAACCGAAGCTCAGTCCTTTAGTCCTCTCTCAGGAACACTCCAAATCCTACCCTGCGATCATCCTAATGACCCTAACCCATTTTTTGTGGAACTCCATACTGAAATCCTAGATGGCGTAAATGGGCAATTTTTGTGGCGATCTTTTCAGGGTTCCTCAATAGAGGAAGGAACAGCAAACGGAGCGATCGCTGTCTATAATGGTCAAGTCTGTATCGAGTTTCAACCCATTCCCATTAAAGAACTGCGTGTTAGGCTAACCTGGGATACCATTAACCAAGGGGAAATGGCTGAGTATCTCCCTACAGTTGGGGTCGATGTCAACCACGGCACACTCACCTTTGTCATTCAGGGCGATCGCGTTTCTGGTAGTATTCATGCTTCTGGTACTGTATTTAACAGGCCAGAGCAGTTAAGCACCTATGAAGCAGAGTTTACAGGTCAACGACAGGTGGATAATTTAGAACTGGCTGAGACTTTGCCGCTTAGAGTCGAATCTCAAACAGAAAACGCTGTCGCTGAAGCTGAGAGTTTTGAAGAAGATGAGATTCCAATAAATTCTATCTTCAACGTATCTATTACAGGTAGAACAGAAGCTCAAAGTTTTGGTACCCTCACTGGCACGCTGATGATTCTGCGGTCTATCGATCCTCAAGACCCAAATCCCTTTTCTGTTACTCTTCACACTGATATAGGGTTGCACATCACAAATGGCTTTATCCAATGGATAACTTTTAACAATTTGGGGGAGCATAAGCAACTAGAAAGCAGAGTTTTTATAGAAAACGGTCAAATTCGCTTGAAAGTCGAGCCTACTCAAAATCTGCGAACGCTGATGTGGAAGACTTTACCCAAAGGCACGACATCTGATGTAACTCCTGTGCATGTGCATGTTGAGCGCGGCAACTTTACCTTCTCGATCAAAGGGAATAAAATTTCGGGGGAGATTCACGCTTCTGGTACAACTTTTGACGATCAGCGAGAGTTAAGCACCTATGATGCCCGAATTGAAGGTCAAAGACAAGTCAGTCATGTAGCTGAAGAAATTCATAGGGTGCTCAACTCGTCTGGCTTTGCAGGGTGTTGGGAAACAAAAAATCAAGCTTTTGGGCAAATTGAGCTACAGGAAATTGGACACAAAGTTAGTGGAACCTATACGGAACGAGGTGGCGGAGTTATTGAAGGCATCGTTTGTGGAAGTCGGCTAGATTTTACTTGGAAGGATGAGCAAGCAAAAGGTTGGGGATTTTTGAGGGCGATTTTTAGTCAAGGGACACTAACCGGACTTTGGGGGTACGGCACAGACAAAACCGACATTCATAGTTTAATAGGGACTCGCCAATATCCGGCTCTACTTACTAACCAAAATTTAACTGCTGACGATGCCCAGAAACTTGAAGTTTTGGCATTTCACCTTTGGCAGCAAGGTAGAGGAGAGTTAGCTATACCATTGTTGGAAAAAGTCTTAAATTTTTACAAATCAAAACGCCTCCAGTCACAAACTCAAGACACAAATAACTTTCTGACTTCAGAGGCGGGGGTTCTGAATTTGCTAATTCACTGTGAAGCTCAATCCAATAAATTTGAGTGTCTGCCGGAACGTCTGCTATATGCCCTAACAATTCAGCAACTGAACGATCCTAGAAGGCTGACAAAACAGTACTTTAATAATCAAGTTGATGACTTGATAAAAATTTTTAATGAAACTTTAGAACAGCTACAAAGTTTACGCTCAAATCTCTCTCAACCACAAACGGTTAACCAAGAACGGATAGAAATTATAGAAGCTTTCACCTTATTGACAGAACAATGGGAATGGTTACAAAACAGGCTTAATCATGATTGTAGCGAATTAAATAATTTAAAAATTAGCGTAACTAACAACAAAATCGCTTCTGAATTAGTCACTTGGCTTAAGTTTGACAAGTTTATTGCAAAAAAACAAGAATTTTTCTTGTCAGAAAAAGACAAAGTTGCCAAGCGAGAAAGAAAAGTTTTTCAAGACCAAATTGAAATTATTCGCGACTTTAATATCTGGCTGCAATCCAGCAAGTATGAAAACATTAAAAATGCAACTATTAACGAATTATGTAAAATTGATGAAATAGAAAATAAAATTAAGCAATCAGTGACAAATAATAGTAAACTTACTAATTTTGAAAAACAACTGTTCATGAATCAATTGTCATTAATTATGATTTTATTACTAATGACTAATTACATGGAAATTCGGTTAATGGGAATTAGGAATTATGCAACGCAAATAGAAGAAAAATTTAGACTAACAGAAACAATAAATTCACATGAACATTCGCTTGCTAATTTGTCCACTCACATGGAATCTTGGCGAAAAGAATTAGTCAGAGATATTGATAAAATTGAAGCGCTGGGTAAGGGGCAGCTATTCTTTCAAAAATTGGTAAAAATCCTATTTCAATTGGGTAGCTATAAACAAGCATTAGTGGTTTCTGAGAAGGCTAAAACCAGAGCATTTGCTGACCTTTTAGCAACACGCTCTGATATTCAAGAAAGAATGCGACAAATTTCTTCTAAGGAAAGGGTAATCTTTAATATTGCCACAGCTCCGTCTTTGACTTTTGAAGATATTTTAGAGTTGGTTAAACACTAATGCTGCGTGACGAAGTTAGCTTTACGTTAGGCGAAAATTTAGCCCAGCAGTCTCACCAACTGCTGAAAGCATAGCGGTTCTCCCTCACCACCCTCTGGCAAAATCAGCCCCCTAGCCTCCAGCACATCAAGAAATGCCCGCGATCGCGATCGCTCAACATAATCTAATGCTTCATCATCCCGGTGTAGTTCTTCATGCAACATCATAATGAGCCGAGCATAGATATGTCCCTTGCCTTCACCGAAGAAGCTCAGTCGCTCTGTATCTTGTAACAGTCGCCGACGCACACTTTCAATAATTGTTACAGACTCTTTGAGGTCTGCTAAAGCATTAGAGACATTTCCCTGGCGACGGAAGGTTTCACTACGACCAGCGTGAATTTCCCATAACGCCTCTGGGTGCTGAATTTCTCTGGCAAGAGAAAGTGCTTCGTTGTGATATCCCAAAGCCGTAGATAACTCACCTATGTCTCGGAAAACCAGAGCTAGGTTAGCTAAATTATAAGCCTCCCCTTCCTTGTGTCCCATAGAGCGGGCAAGTGAGAGTGAGTTTTGATCGTAGGTTATTGCTTCCTCAAAACGACCCTGAAAACGACTGATGCTACCGAGGTTCCCTAATGCTGCTACCTTACCCAAGTTATCCTTGCCTTCTTGGTGGAGGGCTAGAGCTTGCTCGTGGCAAGTTCGTGCCTCGTCGAACTTGCCTTGTCGTTGATAAAGTTGACCTAAATTGCCCCAAATGTGAGCCGAACTACTTCGGTAACCGACCGCTTGAGCAATCTGTAAAGCCTCATTCAGACAACCAATGGCAATCTG
Source organism: Nostoc sp. ChiVER01 (assembly GCF_034531155.1). Taxonomy (NCBI): domain Bacteria; kingdom Bacillati; phylum Cyanobacteriota; class Cyanophyceae; order Nostocales; family Nostocaceae; genus Nostoc; species Nostoc sp. ChiVER01. The sequence continues at coordinate 58,294 of NZ_JAVRBS010000027.1, forward strand.
GAGATTTCCTAGTGATTGATGAATCAGGGCCAAGATATTTAGAGCCACCACAGTGTCATTAACTCGACCAGTTGAGGAGTGAAGACTTAATGCTTGCTCCAAGTTGATTCGTGCACGGGACAAATCACCCATGTCGCGGGATAGAAGAGCTAGGTTAACCAAAGCCGTTGCCTGACCTGTCAAATCCCCTAAAATGCTATGTAACTCTAACGCGGCTTGAAAATAGCTTTGAGCTTGAGTAAAGTCTCCTATTGTTTGATAAACAATCCCCAAACCAGATAGACTATCTGCTTCTCCCCATCTGTCATCTATTGCTTGACATAAAGCTAATGCTTCCCGTTTATATTCTAAGGCTCGCTTTGTGTCTCCTTGAGGCAGAGCTAGCATTCCTAAGTTCCTCAAACAACCCGCCTCACCTCTTTTATCCCCTAGTTCCCGATAAAAGGCTAATGCTTCCAAGCAGCAGCGGGTCGCTTCCCCAACATTCCCTTGGTTGCATAAGACAAGTCCAAGGTTGTTCAAAGCAGATGCCTGACAGGGACGATGCTTTAATTTTTTGGCAAGGGCTAAAGCTTTCTTTAAATAAACCTGAGCTTTGTGCATCTCTCCCAAAGACCTGTAGACAATGCCCAGATTAGAGTAAGTGCTGGCAATGCTCTTTCTCTGACCTAACTGTATAAAATGCTCCAAAGCTTCTTCCCAGTCAGCAGCAGCCTGACACAGTTTACCCTGACGGTGATGTAGGATACCACGTTGCTCGGCAACTTCGGCTAAAAACTGGACATCGTTGATTTTCTTAGCAGACTGTTGGGCAATATTCAAGGCTCGCCAAGCTCTTTGCCAATCGCCTTGAATACTAAAGCCTTCTGCTACGCTTAGTAAGTGACGGGTGGCATTTTCAGAGAGCGAACCAGACTGAGCTAGGGCTTGTTCTAGCCCTGCCCAAAGTGCATCCCAGTCGCTTGACTTAATGTTTGGGGTCATAAGCTAATCGGTATTTAAATTGCAATATAGCCACTATTTCCCTTGTTTTTTATCTGACGATGCCACTTAATGACTAACTCACACTGAATTACCTGCCTCTACTTCGTTATCGGGTGGCGACTGCCGCAAGTTGTTTAGACGTTGCCAGTCAACTGCAACAACTTTAGACATCAATTAAAAATATAATCTTGAAGCGCGAGCTTCTTCCCACGAGAAGAATAATTGAGAATGTATCGCTAAGATGCAGAAACCACCCATGCCGAAAAACTGGATTATTAAAGTAGACAACTATTTCCATGCAAACCCCAATTGCATCATCGCCACCGCCTATGTGGACACGTTTCCCACAAACCTACCCCTAGAACCCAACATCCGAGAACCTAACCGCAAAAGTGCGACATACCGACAAATCTTTGACTCTGTGACGACTCAACCAGAAAAATTCTTCTCTCGTCACAGTGGAATCGTTCTGTCAGCGAATAAAGTTAAGCCCAGCAAAAACAAAACCGAACTGGAGCTAGAAGTCTTAGAAGCTAGCGAGGGGGGTAGCGATGGCATTATCAACGGAGGTCATACAGTTTTAGCATTTGAGCAAGCTAAAAATTACAAATATGACCTCAGCCTTGCCAGAGTCAAAGTTACCATCCACATCGGCCTCCCGGAAGAGGAAGCTAAAGATATAGCCCTCGCATCCAATACCACATCGCCAGTGGATTCTCGCTCCAAAGTCAACGCCAGGGGAGATTACAAATTTATCAAGCAGTATTTAGCCCAGTTAGAAAGAGCAGAAGATAAAAAATTTAGAATAGCCTATTACCAAAACCAAAGCGGCGCTCCTAGAAATGCCCAGTGTAATGTTAACCACTTGTTCAAGCTGATCAACTGCCTCGACAGAAATAGATACAATCCCGACGGCAATAAACGAAGCAAGCACCCTACAGGTACGAACACCCCAAGCCAAATCACAGACACTGAGAGGGAAAGATTAACTCTTCTATTGCCTCTACTTCCCAAAGCTCTGTGGATTGAGCAAAGACTGTACGAAATCATCCAAGAACATATCAGCAACCCCAGAAGAAAGGGTGTCAACGACTTAGCATCAATCGATACACGCAAAACTACCCTTCTCCCCGACAGCAAGTACTCGTTTGGGTTTGGTGCGCCAACTGACCTCGCACTACCCATAATTGCATCCTATCGGGTATTCCTAGACCAAGACTATAACTGGATTATTCCTTTTGACGAATTCGCCGAAAACTTTCTCCAACACCTGTGGGGTAACTATTACCGTAAATACTTGATATCGGAGAAAACAGCAGGAAATACAGTGGGGACTAAAATTTGTCGCAACTCAGAAATTTGGGAAAGTCTGTACATTTCAGCCCAAAGTTATCTCAATCAGCACTTGGTGAAAATTGTCAATTCCAGCAAGCATGAAGAATTAACACTCACACCAAGCTAAAATGTCCACTTAACAATTAATTGTCATCTAAAAAGAGATTATGGGCATTTTCTAGAATGCCAGTCTCTAGGCAAAGCCTAATTGTGTTGCGATCGCCTACGGTGGGCGCTTTGTGCCATCGCAGCGCAAGGGATTTTCAAAATACAGGTTCTGTGGGTTGGCAATTACCGTCTACCCCTAAAACCTGTAGCCTTTACTAGAAAAGGATTTCCGAATTTCAATAACAAATTAGACTTGACACGATGGATTTTACGGCGTACCAAGGTAGGTAAATTGCGCTGTCACGAGAATTATCTGTACTTTATTGGTGCCATCGCAAGAAGGCGGGGCGTAAGCCCATCACATCAATAAACAGTTGCTCCCGTTCAGATGCTGCGGCTTGGAAAGAAGCTAACAGCATCAGCTTCCGGAACAAACACGGGCGGTGAATTAATATCACGATGTCTATGACTTGAGTAGTTTTGGATACTGTGCCTGATGAAGGCCCTTGCTCTTGAGTATCAGAAAACCGACTCGTGCGTTCACACAAGTTAACATTTCAATTAATTTGGCAAAACCCTTTTTGTTAGTAGTGAGTAGAGTAGCAAGGGGGAGTAGAATGAGACTAAAAATGTCTGGGAACAGACGTTATCGGACATTATTTTGGGGCGGATAAACCCGCTTTATCCCGCGTATTATTTTGAGGCTGTGTGATGACGTTATCACGTACAGACGCAGGTGTAGATACAGAAGAATTAGGGGTTGCGATGGGCTACGCCCCGCCGGAGGCGCTCGCTCAGTTATCACCGGAACAACTAGCGGTGATCAAAGCAACGGTCGAAGCGGTGGTACAGGCAACTGGCACACCCAAAATCACTGGGGCGGAAACCACCAGCGAATTGTTTTCTAGTTGGCTCACAAGTAGGGAGTCAGAGCAAACTGTGCGAGCATACCGAAATGACGTGATGCACTTTGTTCAGTGGCGACTAGGCATTGACTATCCAGACTTAGATAATTTAAACCTGCACACCACCACCAAAGAAGATGTAGACAATTACAAAGCCCACCTACTTAAAAAAGAGAAAACAGGGGAAATTGCTCGTGCTTCCGTCCGCCGTCGCCTTGCTTCCCTTAAAAGCTTTCTGCGCTACGCTTGCGATGTAGGCTACTTGCGGGCCAACCCTGCAATGTTGTTGAAAGTACCTCCGGAGCGCAAAAAGATTAAGGAGCGCACCCTGACTGAAACTGAGATTGAAATCCTATTCGATGCAGCTGCACAAGTTGTAGAACAAGCCCCCACTCCTCACAAAAAGATACAAGCGCAACGCAACCAACTAATTCTGGAGCTTTTTTACTACGGTGCTATTCGGGTAGGTGAGAGTGGTTTAACCTGGGCTACCATGCATTCAAATCAGTCCGGGCTACCTTACATTAAAGTGGTAGGCAAAGGAGACAAGGAGCGCGATGTTCCCATACCAATAGAACTTTACCAATACCTTTTGGCTAATCGACAACATGCTAAAGACAAAACCGAGCCGCTTTTCACAAGCCAAAAAACGGGTGAACCCATTTGCGATCGCCACATCCGCCGCATCATCAAATCGATTGCCGAAGTAGCAGGGTTAAGTCGCATCCCCTCCCCACACTGGTTGCGGCACAGTCACGCCACCCATGCTGCTAAAAACACGCCTATTCACATCATCACCAAAACGCTGGGCCACTCGTCAGGGAAAATCACGATAGACAACTATCTACACGTGGGTGAAGATGAAGCTAGCTCTCTTAATCTCAAACGATATCGCTGAGGCTTTGTGAGACATGCCCCGATTAGAAATGGCGATCGCCACGTAGCCCATCGCGCCACTACCCCAGAAATGTGAACGCTTGCGTCACCTGAGCGGATGATACAGTTCGTCAAGAGCATTCCATTCCCAACCCACGCTCATTGGATCGCGGTTACGAGACCAACTCAAAAATTCTTTGGCGCTCTTGTTTTCTCTTTCAGCAATCAGGCTTTGGGGGCTAACACCGAGTCTTGGGGCAAGACTTTCGTTTGTCCTGGGTTGTAATTCAACTTGTGTTTGTTGGTATGGGTGCACTTGTCTTCGCGGTTTGTTGTTGCCCAATCTCCCAGAGGCGATTGCCCGTTCGATTAGCTCCAGCTTTTTGGTGATAGCTTCAAGTTTTGTTTCCACCGAGGAGCCTTGATCGGCAAGATGGGATTCCAGTTTCTCCAGCTTTTTCTCTAGCTGTTTGACTGATTTACTGCCTGCCGTTACATCGATATCATTATTGATATCAAATTTTATTAGTAATTCCTCTAAGGCTTGCAGCAAGGCAATTGTATGACCCTGCCTGTGTAGTTCTGATAGTCGCCGAACCACCTTAATTAGTGGAACGGGCACACGAATCATCTCGCTTGGTGGGGACTTTTGGTCAGGCATTTGATATCATTTTTGATATCGATATATTGTAAAAGGTTTGGCGCAAAGCTGTAATTTACTGAGTATTAATTGTGTCCATATTTTGAAAGATTGTTACATTTAGAAACAATCTGCTGTAGAGGAATAATAAAGTTCAACAATTTCTGTTAGGTGCTTTACCCCGCTCCAGGCATCCGTCCATAAATCGCTTGCCTGTACGCCGCGCACACGCTACGTTATTACTAGAGCGATCGCTTCCAGCAGGCGGTTACGCCATCGTACTTGCTATTTAGACCTGGCGGGCTGACCTTCAAAGGTAGCGTTGACGCACTTCCCCTCGCTGTCCGTATACTCAGCACTCATTACTCCCTAGTGCCGATACATAAGCGCGAACCACTATCCGAAAGAGATCGTCCCAGTTTAAGAAGTGAACTTAACACATCACCTCATAATTTGGTTGAAATTCTAGTGTCCTTTTGCGTTGATTAGTTTCATAGGTGGGCTAGAACCAACAGAGTGTTCTGATTATTCTGTAACTGAAAGCTAAAATTTTAACCATGTAGGGGTAGAGCTAGCAATGTAGGGAAATGGCCGAACTATATAAGGCTGGAATCATTGAGGTAACAGAAGCAGAAGATGAAGATGAAGATTTATTTGAAGTTGCGGTGCATTTTGACGGCGATATTTTTCTTCCCAACGTCGTTTTTGAAGGCAAAGACCACACATTGCGGCAAGCTAAAAAGCTCTATGATTGGCTAGAAGCTAATCATAAAGAAATCAAGGGGGAGCAACTGCGTTGGCAATCATACACAGTTAATCGTGAATCTCTAAGAGAGTACCCAGCCTGCTATTTACCTTACTACTATTCAACATACGAACAAAGTTTAGAAGTTTCAATTGTTGAGCGAGACCAAGAAGCCATTGCTTATGGTTGGTTGAGCGCTGAACCTTTACCTTACTATATGGACAAAGAATATGGTTTGGTAGTTCTTGGAGACATTTCAGATGATGCTGTGCTTGCTGGTTGGCATAAAGCTATTGATATACGCATTCACATTTACTCTTTTATCTACCAGTCAAATAGCAGTTACAAGTTTAATAATCAGTTGACAATTAGGAGCTTTAGGTGCAGCTAAAAATCGAGTTAAAAAGGGGTGTTGATAATACATCTGTTGAAGCCTATTTGGTAGATTTAGTCCAAAGACATGTTGATGATTATGTCAATTATTGGGTAGAAAGCTTAAGGTTATTTAGTCAATCAGATAAATACTGGGATTGGATATTCAAATTAAGATATATCTCCAATCAAGAAAATCTTGAAGGTTATGCAGTTGAGTGCGAAAATAAAACTCAAGGATTAATGATAATAGAAACGCAAATGCACGGTTCTCGGTTAAATATTGGTAAGAGGCTAGTTTATGTTGATGGTATTGCCACTGCCCCCACTAACCGAATCGAGATTCAACGCCCGCCTCAATTCAAAGGTGTTGGTCAAGCACTATTAAATTTCGCAAGAATTAGAAGTGTTGAGCTTGGGTATGAAGGTAGAATTGGGTTGCATTCCTTACCAAGGTCTGAAGGATTTTACGAAAAACAAAATATGTTGAACTGCGGTTCGGAAGAAGAATATGATAATTTAGTCTATTTTGAGTATGGTGTATTGAGAGGAAGATAAAGGCTGATCCGGGTAAAATTTTATGAATCATCAACAGCAAAATGATAATTCTGAGGCAAACGAGTCAATAACAACCCAAGAAGCTATAGATTTACTTTTTGGTGAAGGATGGCTCGAAGAGGCTGTTTGCATCGAAGATGAAGCAAATTGCACGATTGGCGCTGGTTTGGATTGGGGTAATGCATTACCACCTTTAATGCTCAACCTTCCTTTATTTGGTCGCTTATCAACGCTGCGTGTATCTCTCAACCGCGAAGTCAGGCTAATAATTGAAACATGGGATTTAGGTATAGGTACAACTTCTGCGACAGAGACTGCAAGGGCACGTATTAAAGAGCGGTTGCTATCTCCTACGCCTGAGTTAATACCTCACTTGGAAGCTACTTTGTTACAAGATGATTTATACGGTGAAGAGTTTATATCTAACCGAGAAGCTCTCAAATCGTTACTTGCAGTAGTTCTTACTGATTCTGATAGAGAAGAGATTGCAGAGAAGGCTGCTAATTCAATACGCACACAAGTTATGTCACAGGTGAATTTTTCCGGAAAACTTTCTGCGTAATGTCATATGCTGTTTCATACGCGCAAACGGGGAAACATATCACCAGGACAACTATCTTTGTGGTAGAAAAGCCAGTGGTTTAAGACAAATCAATAGTAGATAATTATGAGAAGGGTAAAAGAGAAATATTATCTTTCTAAGTTAACATCACAACATTTGCTGACGCAACAACTTCGTTGAAAAATTGAAGTTGTATAGACATGAAAACTACTACGAGTTCTAACCCAAAAACTAACAAAGAATTAGTAAAATCTGCACAGCAAATTCAAAAAAGAAGCACCTTCATAAGCGAAGCAGATTACTACGACTACGAAGCAGAATTAGCACAAGAAAAATCAGACTACTATCACTTGCAGTACGGATACTAAATTCAATCTCCCTTCAAGCATCAACTCTTCTTAGTCAACAACTAGTAGCAACTAACTGCTAGTTGTTTTTTATATCAAAAGTAAATTATGACTCAAGCAATTGAACACGAAATCAACCAACTCAGTCTCAAAGAATTAAGCCTAGATGCTGCTAAACTTTGGTCACAGATAGAAGAAGCAGGCGAGTTAGGCGAACAGGGTAATGTAGAACAACTCTTACAAGAACTTATGGGTGTTCAAGATGGTATCGAAACCAAAATCGATGCGATCGCCTGGGTAGTTGACCAGTTAAATCTTGACCTTGAAACCTGGGAGGAAAGAAAAGCGCGAGTAGCTGAACTCCACGACCGGGTAATTTCACGTCGCAAAACTCAACTTGAACAAATCAAGCGCACCCTCATCCACCTACACGAGATTGGATTAATCAATGACAAAAACATCGGTAAGGAAAGGGTAATTGAAATCAGGGATAACCCACCAAAAGTCGCTAACTTACTAGTAGAATTAGATGATGAAGATTTTCCTGATGAATTTAGAGTTATTAAGTACCAAGCTAATAACAAGGCAATTATTGAAGCCTATAAATCTGGTAAAGATATTAGCAATGTTGCCGAGGTAACTATCGGGAAGCAGGTGCGGTTTAAGGTGCAATCAGGTAGTAAGTCTCGCAACAAGAAAAACCACAACTAATGGCATACGCCCCAAGCATGTGAATCAAACACAGGTATATCCCATCATTTTACAAAAATATCATCAAATGGTTAAGGGTCAAATCTTAATCATTTTTATTTTTTTTAAAACTATAGCTCAATTTTAAACTTCTTCAAAAAATCATCAAAACTTTGCCTGAATTTAAACTCCGTGAAGATATAATCGATGAAATTGTAGATATCAATGAAAGCAACAGTAACTATGTCGGGCTAGGTACAAACATCGTTACAATAGGTTGGTATATTTAACCTTATTTAGTGTGGCTAAATAGGTAATTGCAATTGATTAGGTAGTTTCTATTTTCAACTATCAATATGATAATTCAAACTACTGCTAAGTTTAAGTTTAATCTGAAGGGATGCAATCACCCTAAATAAAAACTTAAATATTAGGCATCGGGAGCAGCCTTAAAATGTCATATAACAAAAACCGAAGTATAGTTATCCGTAACGCTATTATCAACAGTTTGTTTATCCTCTGGTGTTTAGTTTGGCGCACTGGTTTGGGGCTAACCTTTTTTATCATCTATGCTTCCCTTGGCTATATATATAGTTGGCCATTCTATCTTCCAATTTCGATTATTTTGGGATTTGCCCCTTGGGGTTGGAAGGTACAAGAAGAAAGAAGAGATAGAGAAGAAGAACGAAAAATGAGGAAGTTGGAAAATAAAATTGGGGATGGTTTTATCTATGCCAAAGCTGAATCAAATATCGAGATAAATTACAGGGGAGTTATCTTCCTCAAGTCAGTATTTGGTCTATTTGGTAGCGGTTTTTGGGGGATAATACTTGGCTGGAAAGCTATTTTGGGTATGGTATTACAGTTAGTAGATAATATCAGAACAGTTATTAAGCACATATAGATGAACCTGTTCATCTAACCAAACCAAACTCAAAAGTTATCCTATCATTATTCCTGCATCAGTTTGATACACAAAGTATCAAAACTTAGCTTGATGCTGAACCTTTGGTTAACGGGAAAGTTATCAAGACTCCAGACAATCTACTACAGACCACTTAAATACTTCAAATTCACTGACCAATATTCAATATTTTTGGTCTTGAGATAACATCAAAGCCAATAGAGTAGTATATTATTTCAACTTTCACTTTACCACCTTTTCAACCATAACCTTGCCGTTGCGGTAAACTCAAAGTTGAAATCACACAGGCTAACGCCTTGATATAAATAGAAATCTGGCAAATCACTTCATAAAATAGCCAGTTACTAGTTATATCAACAGGAGTTAAAATAATGGAATTAGCACAGTATATCCTAACAGGACTTCTCTACGTTATTATTTACGGATTTTCTACTCTCTTTATTTTCCAATTCTTGCTAGATATATCTATCGCTTTTGAAAAACACTGTAACTGCACTACATCTACAAAACACAGTGTAATTCAAACCGAGAGCTTAACCGAAAAATCCAAAACTCAGATATCTAACAAAAACAAAAATCAAGTATCTACAACCAAACACATGACTGTTCAACACTTAAGAAAAAGATGCTCACAAGCTGGAATAAAATGGAGTTACGCTATCCAAGAATCCAAAACAGGTAAGAAACGACATCTCAACCGAGAAGAAATGTTAATAGCCTTAACCCAGATTAAACAGTCAGCATAATAAAATATAAACTGATAGTAATTTATTCTACTATCAGTTTATGTAAAACTGGGTTACAAACACTTATCAAAAGTTGGGAAATTAGTAAATCAATCAGCAGTCTTATTGACTGCTGTTTCATACCCAAATTGTCAATAAAGCACAAAAAAGTCACATAAAGTTATGTTTATTGACAAGAAGTTAGGTGATCGCTGTCATACTCAAGTTAGCATCCAGGTACGATGACGAGGATGGTTAACATGGCACGACATCTGCGATGCCTACGGCGGGCTGCGCCTACGCTTGCGTCTGGTAGAGAAAGTTAGCAGTTTGCTAGAAAGACTTTCTAAATCCTCATCAAGTTTGGATTACAAAGTCTGATGCAGTCAAGGACAGGTTGCTGGTGAGATTGGCAAACTCTGCTCCAGTTCCGAAGCCAGCCACAAGTCCATTTTGATTGTAGAAGAGTGCCCCTCTGCTTTGGTTGTAAACAATTTTGGCTCCACTGATTGCCGCAGCAGCGTCACTAGTAACGATCGCAAATTCATTATTCAGGCTAAATCCATTACCAGCCGAGCTTTGTAAGGCTGTAAATGTGGTTTTATCTAGGATGATTTTATCACTCGCTTTTTGGAAATCTGTAATCCGATCAATGGCGATCGCTGTACTGTTAAAGGCAGCATTGGTGTTGTAAAGGAAGAAATCGCTGCCACTACCACCGGTTAGGATGTCATCACCAGCCCCCCCAATCAGAGTATCATTACCACTTCCCCCAATCAGGGTATCCTTGCCACCTTCTCCACTGAGAATATTATTGCTTGTGTTACCCGTCAGAATGTTGTCGAGGGAGTTGCCAGTCCCATTAGTTCCTCCTGTTATCAAAATCAGGTTTTCTATGTTAGCACCCAAAGTGTATCCCTGGGCAGAAGTATAGGGGGCTTGAACGGTATCAATTCCTTCGCCTGCATTCTCGATAATAATGTCATCATTTAAACCACTGACAATGTAAGTGTCGTTACCACTGCCACCCCTCATCACATCATTGCCTGAACTGGCAATCAGGGTGTCATTACCTGCGCCGCCATCAAGGGTGTCATTACCTGTGTCGCCATCAAGGGTGTCATTACCTATACCCCCGTTCAAAATATTGTCACCCCGGTTGCCAGTCAGGTTATTGTTCAGGCTATTCCCAGTCCCATTAATTGCTCCAAAACCTGTAAGAATCAAGTTTTCTAGGTTTGCTCCCAGGGTGTAAGTAATGGAGGCTTGAACCGTGTCAATTTCGGTGCTGAGTGTTGATGTTTCGGTGACGATATCTCCGGTACTGTCAACAATGTAGGTGTCGTTGCCAGTGCCGCCAGTCATCCGATCATTGCCAGCACCCCCATCAATGGTGTCGTTTCCCGCACCGCCATTGATAATGTCATTTCCTGCGGCAGTATTGATAGTGTCGTTTCCAGCACCAGTATTGATAATGTCGTTTCCAGCAACAGTATTGATGGTGTCATCTTTGCTAGTACCTATGACAGTGAACTCCTCAATGTCTTGGAAACCAATCAAATCCAAGCGAGTGCTGTTGGTGCTGCTGACTTCTCGTATGGCAAAGCCGTAAGTGCTACTACCAACAAAACGCATACCAGTGCCCGTATCACCAACGGAATAGTCCACAATCAGACGGTCAATACCATCACCACCATAGACGGTATCACCATCGTTGATACTTCCACCACCCAATCCGGCGTTAATAATGTCATTGCCAGCACCAGTTATGATTAAGTCATTAGTCCGAAGAACAGCACCGTTAACAATTCCAGTGTGAGTAACAATGTCGTTGCCGCTGCCTGTAGTGATAGAAAATCCTTCAAAATTGATAGCAGTGACAACACCAGAAACATTGATATTTGAGAGATTGGAAAGGTTGAGGTTAGATGTTTGTGTGGAGAGATCAAGAGTAAGGTAGTCTAAGCCTGAACCACCATCTAAAGTGCCAGCAACAGCAGTAACACTGTCATTACCAGCACCTGCGTTAATCACGTTGTTTCCAAAGTAAGTTGTGATGGTGTCATTTTTGCTAATACCTGTGATGGTGAACTTCTCAATATTTTGGAATTGGAGATCATCTAAATCTAGGGTGTTTGGAACACCGCTAGATCGATAAGCAGAGCCTGTGCCTGAACTGGCGTAGTTGCTATAAAAATCCATACCCCCGCCTGTATCACCAACGGAGTAATCCAAAATCAGGTGGTCAAAGCCTTCACCACCATCAACATACTCATACTTACCCAGTCCTGGGTTAATGGTGTCGTTGCCTGCACCAGTTATGATGGTGTCGTTGCTACGAAATACTGTGCCGTTGACAAAAACTGGTCTGATAACAGTGTCGTTGCCGCTACCTGTAATAATTTCCATGATTTTCAGTGTGTGTCTTTAATATCGGTAAACGTGATAACTCTAGTAGGTATTTCGCAGTCAAATCTAATAAATTACGCAAACTACCGAATTTTTTCTCCAAGCAAGGTATTACGTCAAGAATCGCACACTAAAACTTTTTGAATAATTTGCGTAAATTCACGACTTTTCAGTAGAAACTATTTATAGATTGACAAACTACAGTCGTTAATTACCGTGAAAAACGCAAGACCATTTTTCAGTGCGACCTTATCCGGACTCATACTGAATACTGCAAGTCCTGTATTAGCCTCTCAACAATCACAATCTTCATTCATTCCATTTCGAGCTATGAATAAAAAATTTTCCCCAATCGCACTTGTGGTAATTGTCCTGGCAAATATAAATCCTGTTATGGCTGCATCCAAAGAAGCGAATGCAGATTTATCAACTCAAAAATTAGACTATCATCAAAACCCAAACAACACCATAGTTGCCGGATTGTTTGATGATATTATAAAGACTGTTGAGCAAATAGATGAAACACGACATAATTTCGAGCAGCGTGAACTGCAACGAAAACAGCAAGAGCAAGCAATAAAAGAACGTCAAGCACGTGAAGAAGAAAGGAAAAGACGACAAGCAGAACTCGATGCAGCTCGCAAAGCAGCTACAGAAAGGCAAATTCAGGAAGCTGAAAGAAGAAGACAGTATTTTGAGAGTCTATCTCCAGAACAAAAACAAGCTTATCTCCAAGAGCAACAGGCACTTAGACAAAAGCAAGCAGAAGCAGGTTTGTTTATGGCAGACTTCTTGCTAAGAGCGTTCATGAGTGGTGATGGTGGTCAAAGTAGTTCACAACAAGAAACTTGGTACTACGAGAAGAATCCCGAATCAACTAACAATCCTGCTCCGGCTCCTGACAAACCTAGCACTGGTTTTTACGGAAACTGTCATCATTATGGCAACTGTCAATAAAGCATAGCTTTGTCATTATTTGGCAGCCATTGAGTCATTTTTGTAAAGATTAAAATAGCTATCAAAATTATTTTGACTCATCTTTGAAATATTGTTTCAAAGATGAGTTTTTATGTCTAAAATATACTTTTTTCCCATGCTAAAACCTCATTTTTTACTAGTTTATGAACCAGAGATATTACATAGCAAAGTTTCCTTGGCAGACTACTAGTGCAGATTGGAGCAATTTAGTTTTACAATAGAATTACTATATGTGGCGATCGCGCTTTGTGCTACTAGATGTAGATAGTTTTGCACATTAGCGCGAAGCCAAGATTCAGTTACTGCAAATAACTAATAGTTCCTGTAAACACCCTTGAGCGTTGAAACTCCCCAATTGACTACAAAATCACCCATACATCCATAACCAAATTGATTCCTCATTACGTTGGTGAATTCATTAATTAAAAGGTCTTGAGTTACACCTGCTAAATCATTGCCTTGAAGTATTGAAGAAAGCCCTGTAATTACTCTAGAAGATGTTTGATTGGGAATATTTTCTTTTTCGAGACTACATATTAAAGAAGTTTCAACTAATGCAATAGCAAACTTATTAGCAGGACTTACATAATTTGCATACAAATGATATTCAGATGGTTGTGAACCATCATTAACTATCGTGATATACGCATATTTATCTTCCGAAAACATTGGTGTGACAACTAACTCTGTTTCCATCCCCCGGTTCTTTCCTTTAGCCAATAGCTTCCAGTCTCCAGAATAGTCATGTACGTAAATATCGAAATTTGATCTGCGACTGTGATTTTTGAGTGTAAAAACCCCAAAAGTATAGGCAGGAACTTTATATCTATAGTAAGCAAGTCCTTGAGAATTGAGTGCTTCATAGTAATATTTATTATCTTGATGCTCAAAACTAGTAAACTCCTGTGCATTGGCAATACCTGGAGAAGTAATCGATACACTTAATGCTGCGATACCAGCAAGTAATTTCTTCATTTTGCTATTTCCTCTTGCAATTCTGATATAATCAATTGGCGAAGGACTTGAAAGTTAAATCAAGGTTTTCATAAGATGTGCAGTCAATCAATGAGTATGCTGCAATTAAATTTACTTCTTATTGTGTGGGCTCATTTTTTCCGGCAATAGCAAGACCAACGCCTATAGAACCAGAGATTCCAGCAATCACAAGAAAGATAAATACTAAATTTTGCTTCCGTTCTAATTCTTGTTTATTTAACTCTTCCCAGCCTGACAATTTACTAATTGTTGTATTAAACTGACCTCGACTTTCCAATTCATTTTCAAATTTAATTTTCTCCCAAAAACTCCAACCTCCCAAAAGTAGGAACATGATTCCAAGAGAAAAAAATACCCCTCCAGCAACAGTTATCATTTGCTTCATAATTTAGCTCCTTTAACTGCAAATACAGCAAAACATATTGATTGGCTTATTCATTAATATTTCGCATCTAAGTCTAAAAAATTACGCAAACTAGCAAAATTTATTGTATTTTTTGAAGAAATGGTTAATTGTTTATTTTTCGCCATAGTGAAAAACAGTCAGAAGTAGAGGCGGGTTCACAAATACGCTTACTTATCGACAATGATCTCTATGAAACCACCCTTAATACTAAGTTGCTAAAGATAGTATTGTTACATTCTGTTATATAGAACAGAGCCAAGAAAATCCGACTTCTCCCTTAACAGTTATTGGATTATTCATCAGCCACTGACATCGTTCAATCAAGACAGCCTCTAGAGCATCAAGGTTATCAAATACTTTGTTTGCTAATCGCTCTCTTAGCATTGGCCAAATACACTCAGTAGGATTAAGTTGAGGAACTTTTGGCCCACTCCATAACCCACCATCATCTGGAGGTGATTGTAATCTTTCAAAAAGTTGCTTTTGCTGCTCTGGAGTTAAAGCTTTTTGTTTCCCTCCAGGGCTTTTTTGATGTCCGTCTACAATCCCCTCAGCACCCAACGCATTGTAAGAGCGAGCCATTTTTCGCACCCAATCAGCACTAAAACCTGTGATTTCAGCTACTTGCTCTACTTTCATTGGGTTTTTCAGGTCGGCTCAACAGACGAATCACTAACCATCGCGTGCGTTCTTTTACTTCTCTACAACGTCGGTAGCGTTGGGTTAATTCTGCGTAATCCAGGTGAGGAATGATCTTAATTCGAGTACGAGGCATCGCTGTACACCGATTTTACTTCCCCTAAATAATACTATCTATCGCAACTTAGTATAAACGATTACTCTGTGTATTTTTTTATAATTCATATTTTGGCAATAAGTCTATTTTTTATAAAAGATAAAGAGTAATTATTATCTAATTATCTAACCGATTTCCAATCAGATATAAATTCCTTAAGCATAGTCACTATGAACTGCTGCTCGCTATTAGAATATCCAGATATATTACCTGTTCCATAAGTTTCGGGAATACTGTATGTAGAAGCCTTGATCTTTATTCCATTCAGTTCTACATATTGAATAACTTCCAAAGAAATCAGGAAAGCCAAAGGGTCACGCGTTTTACATCCAATGGAAATGAATATATAAGGAATGTTGTCAACTTTGTTAGTTTTAATAATAGGTATACCGTTTCTACTCAGATGAGCCTCGATACCTGATTTTAAATTTTCTGCATTTATGCCAACTGGGCAGTATTTTTTTGCTACCTGGACTTGCAATTGCGATATTTCTCGTAAAGTCTCAGGTTGCCAGCTATTACTTGCCGCCTTTTCTACGGTTAAGAATAGGGAAGATACAGTAGATAAAGCTAATATTGTCAGTCTTTGCGTGAAACATCTCAAAGGCGAGTTACTTTGTGTGCTGATGTTGGATAAAAGATTCATGTATGGTATGTTTTAGATTAGGTTTTATTGCTTTAATCAAGCAAAAATCTCAAAAGCTGATTCACTAAATCTTTCGCATTAAAGTCTCAAAAATTACGCAACCTCCCAAAAAAATTTTAATTTTATATAAAAAAGGGCATAGCACAAGCAAGTGTACGTAACGCAGCCTGTTAAAGACGAGGATAACTATCTGGTTGCTGTTTATTTCACGGCTTGATAGGTAATGGACATGGCTGCTAATTGAGTAGTATCGCTCAAATGAGCTTTTTCTCTAGAAGTAATCCCAGAAGGGTTAGAACTATTTCTACTACGGTTTTCTGGAAGAGTGCTACTATCAATATCTTCTAATAAGAGGTCGATAATATTGGTGGGATTATCTGCTAAGGTGACAGGTACATCTCCTCTTCCTTGTTTTTGAGCAATAGTTTGTAAACTCTGCAAACTCTTTCTTAAAGGTGATTTGCTAGCAACGACTAATATTTCTGTTAATCCTAGAGGTTCAATAATTCCTAATATCCAAGTATCCTGTGCCTTGGGTATTGCCAGAGTTTCTCCCGCTTTAACTAAGGTGGCATCCTCGGCAGATGACCAAGTGTTAGGAAAGATAACATCAATCTTTCCTTCGGGGTTAATCGCTAATACTGTAATGTAGAGGTCGCTATTTTCCTGATTTTTAACTTGAAATTGAATTTGTGTTTTTAAAGGAATTTGAGGAATGCCATTTTGATAATTAATATTAGTATTTGTGGCGGGTGTGAATGAATTTTGATCGATTTTGCTTGGTGAACGAGAAGTAAATGTTTGAGCAGCAACGGTTACATCTAATTCTTTTGGACGTAAAATATTTAAGGAAGCCAATACGTTGAGACGCGATGAGTTGGCATTTAAAGTTAATTTGATGATTCTCGCTGCCAAAAGAGAACGAAATTTAGGTTTGAGTCGAGTTAAGGCATCATTTATGGTTTCTTTCGCATTACCAAAAGAACCAGGAATTAAATCGAGTCCTTCTGTATATAAACCCAAACTATGGAGAGGAGGAATATAGGCAGCTTGTTTGTTTCTTAATTCTGTTTGTTGTACTTCTGTTATCCGACCAAAAATATAATGAACTTCCCCTGTTTGTAAGACAACTGGCTGGAGTCGCTCAATTTCGGCGATTTCATTTCTGGCTACAGCGATATCTTTACCTAAAGAATCGTCTAATCCAATCCGCAATTTATAATTAGAGGGAATCACTCTAACTCCTTCTTGTAATAATGCTCCTGGTTTTAACAATTCTGGTTTTTGCAGTTCTAAAATTTTGCCTTCACCCGTCAACCCCTTGCGAGATTGTAATTGTATTCTGCCTCGCTTAACTCCTTGGTTGTCTACTAGCTCAAAGATGGGATTTTGGTTGAAAGCTGCAAGAGCTTGAGGTGCTATTCCTCCTAACCAAAGATTAACATTATTCCCCCTAACTTGAGTAATTACTGCTTCCGCAGTGGGGACTGGTCTAGAAATAAAATATGTTGGTTTTGTTTCATTATTACTATTGTTTTTGGCTTCAAGTTCTGGTATTTGATTAGAGGTAAAAGTACTGTTGATGCTGCGAGAGATATTAGTAATGACATTCTCAACTAGAGTGTTACTATTTTCTTGCCACAGGTATTGAGTCATCAAATAAGTAAATGCTCCTGTGACAAAATTATCTAAATATGCTTCGGAAGCGACTTGGTTTTTTCTGGCTGAAGCAATTACTACTCCTTTAGCAATACCCTGTTTTCGGCGTTGTTCTAGTTCTTCGGGAGATATTTTCAAATTAGACAGCGATTTCTGTTGATATTCTAATTCGATGTCGCTAGGAATGTATCCTTTTCCGCCTTCAATAGACCTAATAGTTAGATTTCCCCGTTTCCCTCCTCCTGAATAACAACTATCTAAAACAACAGTGAGATTTTCGGTTTTTATTTGTGACATTAATAAGAACAAAGTCTTACCCGTAATGTCAGAAACTTGCTTTTGATTATCTATTAGAGAAGTAGTGCGATCGCTAGGTACAAAAGTACTATTAAGTTTGTCTTCCAAACCACTCTCTTGGTCAAATACTTGAGAACCGTGTCCTGAAAAGTGATAAACTACTGTGTCCCCTGGTTTTGCCTGTTTAATGAGATGTTCTTCAAAGGCTTGTAAAATTCCTTGGCGAGTCGGCTTAATTTCACTTTCATCGCTAACTATTAATATATCTTGAGGATTAAAGCCAAAACGATGAATTAATAGTTCTCTTTGCAGATAAGTGTCAGTAATTGCACCTTTGAGGTTATCAACGTTTTGATAATTGTTGATTCCTACTAACAACGCTAATTTCCGAGGACTAGAAGAGGCAATAGCTTGAGCATAGCGTAAACTTTGATTTTTGATATCTAACTGGCTTAATCCCAAAGTTGTTAAGGCAGAACCAGCGAATTGCAAAAAATGGCGGCGTTTGAAATGAGGCATAGTTAACTAATAATTAATTCTGAGTTGTTAACACAAAAGAATTCAGGAGTCAGTCGTCAGAATTTAGAATGAATTTTGAAATATTGCTGAATTTTCTTCTAGTGATGTCAATCTAGTGAACTGTCGCATTACTTTCGAGGGGTGAATAAGTTTGTAGTAAGGACTTTAGTCCTGGATTTTTAAGCACTAAAGTGCTTACTACAAACTCATCAAAACTAATGCGATGAAATACTAGTCTATTTTGATTGTCCAATTAAAGTAAAACCAGCCCAATCAACAGGGTTGGGATGAGTTTTCATGATCTCCAACATCGCCTGACGCAACGCTTGAGCTTTGTCTAACTTACGCTCTTGAAAATTATGATAAAATTCCACCATTAATTCGGCTGTTGGAGCATCAGGAATAGACCATAAAGAAACCACAATACTAGGAACTCCAGCAACAATTAAGGCTCTAGATATACCGACAACTCCATCTCCGGTAATATCGCCTCCGCCTGTATCGCAAGCACTGAGAACAACTAATTCGGCTTGTAAATTCAACTCTTGAATTTCACTAGAAGTTAATAAGCCATTATCTTGATTAGAAGGTGCTAGAGCAACTGCTCCTGGTATACCAAAACTCGCAAAATCTTCTAATAGTCCATGAGTTGCTAAATGAATATAGCGTGCATTGGGTAACTGTTTTAACACCTCGGCTTTAGTTGCTTGATTTCCTGTCAAAAACTCAGCATTCAGCAGTTGAGCAACTTCTTTTCCTTCTTGTTCTGCACCAGGTAAATTATTTAGTTGTACGGGGGATTGGTTATTAGGTCGCTTAATTGTAGGCATTGTGGGATTGCCTACTACTACTGCAAGTTTACTCTTTCCAGTTTGTTTCTGCCGTTTTTGTCGGGTAACATCTAAGGCTTGAATTGAAGGTGCGGTGATAATGGTATGCTTTTCGATGAGATACTTATCTTTCGAGTCGATTAAAGCTGCAAAGGGAACGAGAAATAGTTCTTTATGGGGAACAAAAACTACTTTGGCTTCTGGGTTGGTTGGTAGTAAATTAGCAATGGGTTCTATGAGTAATTGATGGAGTTGTTTAAGTTTTTCTTTGGCTTGAACTCCAGAAGGATTGCGAGTAGAACCATCCGGTAATTCTGCATCTGGTTTAAGGAATACTCCAACACTGCGATCTAATCCCATAGTTTGACGGGTATTAGTTACTAAGTTGTTGAGGGTAATTTTTTGATTTTTCAAATCGATTTGACGGGATTTGATTTCTCCTGTAGGTTTGATTACCCAAATGATTAATGTCTGTTCTTCTCCGATAAAAATATTACTATTTATTCCATAATCAAAAGCGGAAAAAGAATGTGGATGTAAAAATTTATTTTGATAAATAATTGAGTATTCTACAAGAGTTGCTTGATGGGAATGAGCGATTTTTTTTAATTGTTCTACATTGGGGGGTTTAATATCTGATGGGGCTGTATTGGAGGGAGTTGTTCCTGTTAGTGCATCTAAAATTTCTGGATTTTCTCGAATCTGTTCTAAGTAGCTTTTTTTTATATCCTGTATTAATTCTTCGCCATCACACCCAAATTGACTACTAACAAATATATGTTCAAGTCCTTCAGGAACATTAGCTTGAGGGCGTAGACGTTCCTGTTCCTTACAAATACTTTCGGGAGTTTGTTGAGCATCAATTAAAGCATCAACTTTTTCTTTTAGGGTAAGTTCTCTGGGTGCTGTTGCAGATTCCACCAAAAGACGACCGCGCCCCCATTCCGCAGCAGCCAAAGCTTCTGCTGATTTATTTTGAGCTAATAGGACTCGCTGTAGTAAAGAAGCAGCGCGAACTTGCTCGTCAAATAGTTTGAGATTTTCGTTGATATTTGCTTGAAATGTTGATTTTTTCCTGTTAGTTTCAAAGGTTTGAACAGCTTGCTTTAATTCTTGTTCTGCTTGTTCTAGCTTTCCTAACTTCTCTAAAGCAATCCCCGCTAAAACATGACCATACCCATTACCTAAATCTCTACCAGGAACAAGAGATAAAAGACTACTATAAGGATTTTGAATACTTTTACCTGTTTCTATAGCTTTTTGAGCATAGGTAAGAGCTAGATCGTATTTTCCTAAGCTATAGTTTGTCCGACTTAAGAAAAGAGAAGGGTCTTCAAAATAATTGATACCATAGGGTAACATAAATTGTTTGTAATCTTTATCTATCTTGGTTGCTATTGCATCAGCTTCTTCAAAATAAATTAGTGCTTTACTAGGATTGTTCTGTTGTAAATAAGTTTCGCCTATGAGTAACAAAACTGGTATACGATGATAAATCATCTCTAGAAAATGATTGCCCATCTTCTGGATATCACCACTAGCTGCTGCTTTTTCTGTTGCTTGATATCTGGCTAATGATAAACCTTCGGCTTGTTGAGAATTAGCTAGAGAATTAACATAATCCCCCTCGTAAAGATAAAATGTTCCCAGAGCTTTGAGGGCTGCAATCTTTTCTGGCTCTTTCCCAAGAGATGTGGCTTGAGATAATGCTTGGTCAAGATATTTTTTGGACTCAACAGAGTTTTGTTGTTGATAACCAAGACCTTGGGCTATTAACTTTTGCACTTGGGTGTCTAATTCAAATTCAAATGTAGATTTTTGCTCTTCTTCTCCAGAATCTTCACGAAATACTTTTTGGATTTCTTGTGCTAGTAATTCAAATTTATTTTTATTACTGAATCCTCTTGTATAGTAAATATGATAAATTCTCAGTAAAAGTTTTTTGTAAGTTTCCGTATCTCCAATTTGCTGATAAATCCTCATCGCCCGTTCGAGAGTTTCTGTACCTTGTGTGTATTGTCCTGCTTCTAATTGCTGTTCTCCCTGCTAGCGTAGTTTATCTGCTTCTGCTTTAGTATTATTTTGAGCGATCGCCACAGGCAATTGAAAAGATAACAAACTCAAGCTAGAGGTGAAACTCACACTAAATAATGCCAAAAATGTCAAGAATATTTTGATGTTTTTATGTTGTTTTTTCATATTTTATGTAAATTATTCAGGAATAGGATTACAACATTCAACTAAAGGCTCGGAAATGAATCCTGCTAATTCTACATGGGTATTGGATAATAAATCTGACCAATCTTGTTTTAATTCTTGCTCTGTCGGTTTAGATCGACGTAATTGAATTAATGTAGAAATAGTTTCATGCCATAAACCTTGATTGGCATATAAATTAATTTGTCCTTGGATAGTAGTGGTTGATGTCAATTTAGTTTTAAAAGCTTCGTTTTTCGCTACTCGTTCCACTACTCCCTGTACTCCTGTGAATGAAGGTTCAATATTGGGTTCGCAACTAAAGGAAACTTGCCAACGATAAGCACGATTTACTTCTAAAGCAGGTGAAGTTTCAGGTATTGGGAAACCCATGATCCCTCCACCTTTATTAACTTCATAATTCACGCGAGCTACAATAGTACTTTTGCCTTCATCTTTAAGAATTAGCTTTAAACGACCCCGTTCGTAAGGAATGTAAAACCAAAAAGTAGGACGTTCAGCAAGGGTATTTGCCCAATTTGTTTTCGGTATTAAAGCAGTGATATCTTTTTCTACAGTAGGACAAATAGGACGACTTCCTGTGTTACCAGAAGATCCAGAGCGATTCCCTCCTGGTGCGCCATTGTTAGGAGGTTTAAACTGAAGCGGTTCTTTGGTTGGAAGATTTTGACCAGCTACTGGGTAAATCAAATAGCGATCGCCTAAAAATAAAGTTAAAGTTAAAAGGGAAATATAACCTATTATTTTACTCATTAATAATATTTGTAACTAATTATATAGAGGTAAATAAGCTTTCTCCGTATTACCTACATATAACGTTATCACCATTCTTACGTATTATTTCTACTTTGCAGAAACTTTAAACTAAGTATTCGATCCCAATGTTTTAGTAAAAACCGTCCAGCAAAGCTACTGACAGCGAAAGAGATTGCAGCTGGTAACAATGGTATCCATCCCCCTTGTAGTAAAAAGACAAAGCAAATTAGACACAGAGTAAATATAGATGTTCCAGCATATATAATCAGTAAAAAAGAATTACGATGATTTAAGGAGGCGATCGCAATTCCACTTCCTGTTAAAGACCAGATTACAACCCAAAATCCTTCTCTTATTTCAGACCAACTCCACAATAAAGGTCGTTTATCTAAAACCGCACTGAGGATTTGACTTGTCATTTGCGCCTGAATATCAACTCCAGACATCTGAGGCAATACACCTTTACTATAAGGAGTAGAAAAGTAATCTGTAGGATTAGATATGGGAGCAACTACACCAATAATGACAATACGCCCCTTTATTAATTCGGGATCTAACTTATTTTCTAATACATCAGTCAAAGAAACTGTATTAGCAATCTTATCGGAGGTGCGATAATTAAGTAAGAGTTGAAAACCACGATTATCTAGTTGATGATATGCACCACTATCTGGTTTTAAACGGTTAATTATCGTCTCACCAATTTTGATGCGATCACTATCTATTTCTTCAGGTTTCATTCCTTTTGAGTTTAAGTATTGCGATGCTAATTGAAAGCTAAAGGAAAAGTTGGTAGGACAGGGATTATTAAAATCGGGATTCATGAACAGTAGATGACGACGCAGAATCCCATCAAACTTGTCTCGCTCTACATTGCTAAACCCTAAACGGTTTTCTGTAACTCTAGACATTGATGAAATACCAGGTTGATTATGGTCATTATCAGTCAATTTAACACTACATAAAGCAATTAAATCATCATCATTTTGTAAAAGCTTAAGTAATTCTTGATGACCTGGTTCTATCGGGCGATCGCGGAATATTAATAAACCGATTGTGCTAGGTTTATAGTGTTTTATGCGCTCGATAGTTTCAGCTAGTTTACCATCAGATATAGGATAACCCAAGCGATTGATATCCTTTTCTGTAGCTTCAACTATTAACAACCGAGAATCTACCTCTTCCTGGGGACGCATTCTCATCAACCAGTCGAAAGCTTGAAATTCTAAGGATTGTAATAAACCAAAAGACCGCACTCCTATTACCATCATCGCTACCAATAAACCAGATAAAATTACTCCTCCTTGACGAAATAGTAGGTTTGGAGGAGATGGTAATGCAGGGTCACGTAATTCTTCCCAAGTAGGTGGTTTAACAGACCAATGTTGACAGACTACAGGTAGCCAACTTGCACAGTAATATTTATCTTCTATATCTTTAAGTCTACCTCTAGCTTCTCGTATAGCTAGATAGAAAGATTTACCGCTAGAAAAGCTAGCAATAAACTCCGCTAAAAATTCTTGAGCTACTTGATTTTGAACTTGCTCTCGCATCACAATAATCTGAGGAATTCCTAACTCTTCAAGTTGAGGTACTAATCCTAAACCTTGACAGGAATTGAATATGGCTAGTTGTAACCCATTTTCTATTGCTACTTCTAATGCTGAATTTAACTCGGATATTTCTAGCTTGGTTTTCGCGTTGATACTGATCCATCCTTTCTGTGCATTAGACTTACTATGTCCAGCATAAAATAAGATATCCCAGCCTGATTTTTCTCTAAGGCGATCGCAAATTTGCTTACGAGTAGGCTGAGAGATAATTTCTAACTCTACTTCCTGATTATTTCTGAGAGTATTCAAATCTGCTTCTGGATCGATATTAGTAGAATCTCCAATAATTGCTAATATGCGTACTTTTCCAACAGTTGACGACTTTTGTTTTAGTTTTAAAGAAAATTTAGGCGCACTTAAAGCCACTTCTGCTTTTGTGTACTTCTTGAAGAAATTCCATTCATGCCACGGTAATTTTCTTAATATATCGTTATTAGTTTGAATTACTAAAACAACTTCATCTTTCGTATTTATGTTAGTGCGTAAAGCTTGGTCTATTAATTGAAATTCTGGCGAGTTCAGCCATTGATTAATTATCTTAATCATATAAGCAGTTACTTCTGTTGCACTTTCTTGACTTCCTCGCTCTATATTATCTTCAGCAAATTCTAATACTCTCGGTTTAAAACCAATACTTTGACTGTCAAAATCTCCATATAAAAAACTACCTCCAGTACTAATGAAAGCCTCATATAGACACTGCCATTTTTGATAATTTTCTTCAATTTCTTGGTTAGGTGGTAGGCTCCCAGTATCTATTTCTTCAAGTAATTGTTCTCCTGCATACAGCTTCAATAAAATCTGAGAAAACCCGATTTTAAAATTTCCCTCTCCCAATCGCAAAGAAATAATTTTCTTCATTATTGTTCGTCACGCTCTAAAAACTAAACGATAAATTCTTCAGTTATGTTAGCATCACCAAGACTTATTCTCAGCTTAAACTTATCTCCTGATTCACTAGTAAACTCTGGTAACTGAATAAAATAATCTCTAAATTCAGATTTGACTTCTTTGAGAGTTTCTTCTAATTGAGAAAGTACCTCTAATTTCAACCCTAATGGTAAATATTTTTCTCCAGAAACTGGACATAAGCGAGCGCGAATTTTTAGCTTTTGTTCTGCTTGCGGTGTCACAGTCATCAGCAACATTACTGCTTGACTAGCTAAATTCATTTTTAAGTCAATTAATTTAGCTTTATTAATAGCTTCAGAACTATTTCTAGTCATATAACTGAGATTTTGTGGTTGTCTCATTAACAACTCTTCCGCATTTTGCCATTCTCGTCCAATATTTTCTTTAGTTTCTTTAAACCAATGTCTGAGTATTACGACTTTTTCTTTGATTGATTCACCAAGAGTTTGTTTAACAGTTATTTCGGACTGTTCTTTTTGGCTAAGATATTCAGGCAAATATTCCAAAGAACGTAATTGATTAAAAGCTACAACTCCTTCTGTTTCTTCTACTGAGGATACAAAACCAAGAAGATTTGCTTCTTGTAACGATTCATCTATATGTACAAATATATAACCAATACGACTTGACCAAGCATCTTCTGGAACATGAATATCGCCATCACCATAAACTGCACGACATTCTAACTTACCGTAATTTTTAACTTCTAAATCTGCTACATCAGCAAAGGTGGACATTACAGGATTGTTAAAGTCGCTGTTATTCCAATCAGTTTCATATCCCAGAGATTCTAAATAATCCTTCACAGTACATAAAGCCAAAACATTATAATAGAACTCTTTTGCTTTAACTGTAGTTAATTTTTTTCGGCTCAACTGTTTGGCTATTTCTCTGTGAACCGATTTTAGATTAACCGTGAAGATAAAAGTTTCAGTTAGTTCCCAAGTATTCATGACTTATAATCCCTAATTATTTATTGTAAATATTCTGCTAAATCAGCTTTTACTTTTTCAAATTCTCGTTCGTAAAAGCTTTTGATAGTAGTGTATGGTATGTTCCATTTATTTGAGAGATTTTTAAATGTTTCTCCTTCCCAATTGATAGCAATTAATACATCTTTAAATGTAATATCTGTTCTGTCCTTTCTAATTGGTTTGCCAAGTTTATTGTTAGGATCTTCATGGATGAGATTTTTAATTTCTTCGGATTGTTGATAGTAAGCAAATTCTTGTTCAGCATTCTCAAAAAGATATTCTCTCATTAAATTGATATCTACGGGAGAAATGCTGATTTTGTCTTCTTCTTGTTTCTTAGATTGACTTTTTTTGAATCCTAATATTCTGCCAGCTGCATCTGAAAATTTTATAGAAATCCAGTGATTTATCAGAGCCATAAAATCTCCAATTGTTTCATCATATCGGTCAATTTTATCTAAAACATAGCGAATAGACTCTCCTTTAGCTTCTAGAAAAGCATCTTCATAATCTTGTGGAGATAATTGTAAAGTTGACCCAAGTCCTTGTTTCTTATATGTATTTTTTATTTCCATAGCCTTAATCAGGCATTGCACGGCTTGTTTTCTTTGAAAGCTATTCGCTTGAGTTTTTTTAATTTCTATTGCTAAAGTATTGATAAATTTATCTGTGATTAACTTTCTTTGATATTTTTTTTGGATAATTAAAGCTTCTTTTAGCAAAAAATCTGCTAATTTTTTAGAGTTATTTTTTTTTATATGATGTTGAAATGTATCTCCTAGTTCTTGTTGTAAATTTTCTTTTATTTGCTTAATCTCTTCAGAAAAAAGATTGATAATATATTGAGAATGCCACCAATAGCATGAAGATAAATGTGCAATAATTTGAATTTTTATATGTTTTTTTTCCTCTCTTTCAGGTGAAGTATTTTGATACTCCTTGAGTAAATCAACTAACTCTTGTGTATTCATCTTATCTTTTACCCTTTTTAGGATGCTCTATATCTCTCTGAGCAGTTCATACCCAGAACGCGACTCAAGCTCAGTCATTGTCTCAACTACCTCTAAATGTAGATGTGAAACGAATGCATTTATCTATTTTTCTCTAGAATAAGCAAGATTTTACGCAAAATTTCAATCTAATTTTAGATGTTACAACTACAAACAGTATTTCTGGTAAAAATTATGTATAAAAAATACTATTAAGTTCTAATCGCTCTCACTAGTATTGTTGTATCGAATATCACATCCTTAGTTCTTCCTTTGGACAAGATAGCCTTGGCGGTAATCACTCTTCTTTAATTTGGAAGCTTGACGTGCAGACCACTGACGCATAGGAGTAACTTTTTCTACATGAAGTAGCTTCTGGCGATAAGTATCATTGCCCGTTAGTTGAGCGATCGCACCAGCAATAAATCGAGCGCAGCGTTCTGGCTGAGACGAGACTTGTTCTTCTGCAAACCGGATGACTAGCCAGTTGGCATCGACAAAACACTTGTTTCGGTAATCATCCCCGCCGATACAGTGGGTGGGCTTAAGAGTTGCAAACGAAATTGGCTCATCAACCTCCAAATCTATGTGTAAGCCAGTATTTGGTTCAATCATCAGAAAATCAGCCGTAAATGGTAGTCGATGCCCTGGAGGAAGCATCACCTGCTGGGGAGAAACAATTTCACCAAAATAGTGTTTGAGAACATTTTCAAACAGCCCCTCACTTGCCCCGATTGGTGCATCTCCCTGTCCAGAAGGAAAAACTAAAGGGGTAAACTGTTTTTTTTCTTTAACTAACTCTGGGATAACAACAATTGGATATTCTGGTGTCTTTGCCATACTTGCACTAACTCTTCATACTGCAATTATCTAAATTCACAACGCGATTACACAATCAACAAAATACTGAAAATCAACCAACTTTTTTCTAATTTATGGACGCAAGAATTAGAAAATTCTCAGTTCTCGTACAGCATCTCTTCTGGATAAGATTACTTCTGAGTACGCTACAAACAACTGAGATGAAGTCTAGCTTTGACTATCTAGAAGACCTTCTTGCGGACAACTATCCAATCATCGCCTGCGAATCTCCCCTCCAAGAACGTCACCGCCTCCTCACCCGAATCACTACTTACTGTCAGCAAGCAGGCAAAAAAGCCTACATCTGGAGTCTTAGCGAGGATAGTATTAAAGAACTAGCCGTCAGCGCCGAAGAAAATCTGGTTCTTCGAGAGTTTGACGACTATAAACCTTCGATAAAACAAAATAAAGAAGACTATTTTCAAGTACTCAATTTTTGGAAGTTTTATTCTGGTAGCGGAGTATTAATCGTTGAAAATATTTTTCCTTGGATAAAAGAAAATATACCTAAAGAATCTGATTTTATTTTTATATCAGAATGGATTAAGTCGTCGTTAATAAATATCAAATTTCATACCAGAGATAGTGGTAAAACTACTATATTAATAGGAGCAAACGCCGAAATAGCAAGCGAAATAGCGGCAGAAATTCCCCTATGGAGTCAAGAACTACCAGATGCACAAGAAATTATTGATAGTTTAATCAAAAGCAAAATTTTTTCTTTCACATATACAGATCAAGACTATTTAGAAATTGCTAACGCTAGTGCTGGTTTGTATATTTCTGATATTATGTATTGCCTAAATGATATTAGTAAAAATTATGATTTAGGAAATTCCAGTAAGATAGCCAAGCTTCTGCTATCAAAAAAAATTCAACTGCTCAACCGCTTGTATGACATTGAATTCTTACCTCCGCCAAAAGTTCAACTTGGGGGATTGGAACTGATGCAGCAGTCATTCAAAAAGTTCAAGCGATTGCTTACCCCGCGTGCCAAACAATATAATCTGCGTGTACCCAAAGGGATTATGCTTGTGGGGCCACCGGGGACGGGAAAATCACACTCAGCAAAAGCCTGTTCCCAGAATATGGGTATTCCCCTTATCATGGTCGATTGGGGCAACTTTAGAAGTTTTGGCAACCAAGCAGAAATGAAACTCAAACGCTTGTTGCGACTGGCAGATAGGCTCAACCAAGTAATTTTGTACTTTGACGACTTCGATAAAGGCTTCGCCGGGGAGGATGACCTCGCCAAACGGCTTGCTGGCCAGCTGCTGACATGGATGCAAGAGCGCACGTCAGATGTATTGGTCATCGCCTCAGTCAACCGCATGGAATGGCTGCCACCCGAACTCACCCGTGCTGGACGGTTTGACTATTTATTTAAGGTAGACCTGCCCAATAATGGGGAAAGATATAGTATCTTCAAACTGCACGCTGCCCGATTTGACGAACGTTTTCGCAATGGCGGCGACCCCTGGAGCGAGGAACAGTGGCGCAGAATTCTTAAAGCCACCAATCGGTGTGTAGGTGCAGAAATCCAGACAATTGTAGAACGCGCCGCTAGTACCATATTCTGCGAAACAATAACAGAAGATACCTACTCAGAAAGCCAAGTCCCCACACTTGAACTAACAATCGAGGCATTACTAGAAGAACGCCGCCAGATTAACCCGCTTGCCATCCGCGAAGCCGATAAAGTCGAGTCGATGCGTAACAAAGCTGACCAACAAGCTTTACCTAGTAGTCCCCTCGATGAAAGCAAGTTTGCTGTTGGTAACATCGAGATTTTTAGCTAATGAAAGGAGGCAGAATACAGAATTCAGGAGTCAGAAGAACTCCAGCCATAAAGGAAGGAGTTTCGCGCTGGTGGTTAAAAACTTTTTTGTTTTGCTTAACAAATCTGATGAGGCTTTAAACCTACAGTTAAAAGTCATTCGTACAAAGTCCTCAAGCCTTACGCAAGCTTTCTCCTGAATTCTGACTCCTGTGAGTTATGACTACTTCTTTGTAAACATCATAAATCAATTCAAAGTTTCATCATGTTTGAACGAAAGCAAATGTAGCCAAAACATTTCAACAGATCGTAATGCTTGCCATTTATAACCACTCTATTACTTTATTTATCTAAAACTATGGAAGTCACAAGACAAACCGCTCAAACCAACATTCAAACTAAAAAAGCACAAAATCCAGAAAAAAGCCGATTTTTAAAAATTCTCAATATCGTTGGGCCAATTGCTGGTTTTACTGCTGCCCTCTCACCTCTACCACTATACTTTTGGACTCGCCAGCCCCAGTACCTACCTATTGGTGCAACCTTTACCAGTAATAATCAAACAGTTCAACTCGAACTAGCAGACGATAGAAAAGAATATGCCCACGGACTCAAATTCCGTGACTCGATTCCCGAAAATCACGGAATGCTATTTGTCCTCAACAAACCTGAAAAAGTTAAACTTTGGATGCAGGATACGTATATTCCTTTAGATATGATATTTCTTCAAGACGGAGTTATTAAATCAATCGTAGAAGCGGCTCCCCCCTGCAAAACAAAAATCTGTCCTAAGTACGATTCCATCTATCCTGTTAACCAAGTTATCGAACTACCTGCTAACAGTACCAAAACCCTCAACCTCAAAGTAGGCAAGAAGCTCCATCTCGACTTCAACCCAAATCAAACGCAGAATTAGTTGACGGACAATTTATTTCACTGGGTAAATTAACGGTAAGCCACCGTAATTACACTACCTCACATATCAATTACTGACCCCCGATATAGACTATATCGGGGGTCAAACATTATGAAATAAACCACTGATTTAAAGGTTGAAAGTTGTCAATTCAATTTTTCTAATTTTTTACTAATGATTTACTGAAAAACATAGTGTTTAAAAATGGAAAATTCTTAGATGCTTTTACGGATATTAGTCTCATAAAATAGGTTTACAAGCGAGAAGTTGGAGCAGAGATTTACTCCAATCCAAACTATGTACTAGGGGCAGACTCCGCCAACGGAATAAAGCAGTAATTCAGTCGTAATTACCCCTACAAAGTTTCATCCAGTAATTTCCGAAATCATCTACTTTTTTTATGAGAACAGACTACGAATCTAATTTTAGCAACGATCGCATTCCTTCCTACGAAGAAGAATACGGATACCCCGCTCCCACCCGTCGCAAAAAGCGCAACTGGAAAGAAAACGCCAGCATCGCCGGACTAATGGCAGTTGGTACTGGCTTGATGATTGCAGATATCTCCATTCATCACATGGTAATGGCATCGCTGGCGTTTGGAACTGGCATTGTAGCTCTACTACCCAAGGAAGCAAACTTGCTACTTTCCAACTTCGAGAAATGGCAGCGCAAGTATGGCATCAATATCTATACCGTCTTGTTCTGCTTAGTAGGTGTAGTATTTATGTTGGATATGGCCGCTGCACCCGCAAACGCCCAGTTCATGCAAAATGCAGAGGACTTTTTCACAGAGTATTTTACAGGTGTTGACGCAGACATCATTAAATACGTATTCGCAGTACTGCGCGGTTTGTTCTTAATTTACCTTGGTATTGGTCTGATCCGGGTCGTTCAATCAGCCAGAAACGACGAGGATTGGCAAACGATCGCCCGTACACCAATTATCGTTGCCCTCACAGTTGTAGTCGGAGACTTGCTTGCAGGACTGGTAACAGGCTGATACGTCACTCGTCAAAAAAGCCACCACGAGTGGCACAATTCCACAAGTGCCACTCATCAAGATTTCAAAAGCTGACTTTTGCCTTTCGTAATAATGACAAGAGTTCGGGAATTTCGTACTGTCAACCGCGTATTAGGAGACCAACCACGCCTCGGGCCATTCCCCGCCGACCAAATTGTTCCTTGGAGTGCGATCGCTCTCATCTCCTACATGGTAGTCAAGGGTTTTATGCAAGCTTCTTGGCTTGCAACCGGAATTGTAACCGCCTGGGGATGGGCAACCTGGTGGACAGTAAGTTCCAACAAAGCCTTTTTCGGTAAGTTTGTCGGCACACCCCGCATCACCCGTGGTTACAAACCTTTTGTCTCCCTCGTTAATCCTCTACAACCTCAACCCAAAAAGAAGCGCAACCTTAAAAAACGCAGATAAAGCTTCTCAATTAATAAAAAAGAATCCAGGAGTCAGGAGCCAGAATTCAGTTCTGAATTCTGTGTGACTGGTAGATAGCGCAGCGTTAGCGAGTCCGCAAGCGTCTGAATAAACGGGTTTAAATTCCCCACTTTTTTAAGAAATATCACCGAACGAAACTACAGGCTATGAGTTCGACCGCCTCAACGAAAATAAAGCACAAAATTGGTAAAAAATCCCTTGATACTGAACAATTAGGCGTTGTCAAAAATCTGACACCCTTTGAGGATATTACCCATTTAGCCGGGATTGCAAGTATCTCGCTTGCTGGTCGTAGAGATATCGGCGCACTTATTCTCCAGAAAAAAGAGGATATTCAAATCAAGTTCTGCTTTGACGTACAAGGAATTCACCCATCCTTACCAGAAGAACAGATTCTCCCGATTTTTGACAATATTGAGGGCGGACTCAAAGAACTTCCCGAACGAGAAACCTTAACAATTCACCTTGGTTCGTTCACTGATGACTTTCTCCGGCAGCAGGAACTAAAAAAGATAGAGGATAAATGCGATCTAGAGCAATTAACTTTATTAGTGCGATCGGAACGTCTGCGAGCAAGAGAACTCACTGAAGCAGGAACCCGTAAAAATAAGTTCTTACGCTTCTGGTGTACCTATAGCGTCCTTGCTTCTGAAGACAGTCGCTCAAATGATGCGATTGAAAAAACTATCAAACAATTGCAAAATGCCTGGTTCCAATTTACTGGACAAATTCACGGTGTTCGGCAAGAACGAATCGAAACAATTTTACGGGATAGTTTTACCTCTGGGTTTCAACGGTGGGAACAACTTTTTACTAACTCAATGGGGCTTTCAGTACGAGCAGTCACAAGTGAGGAAGTATGGTCAATTCTTTGGAGTCAGTTTAACCGTAGCGACGCACCCAAAGTTCCCAATCCCCTCATATTAGATGAAGAAGGGCTTCGAGAAGTTCAAACCAGCGATTTCCATATTCGCCACCTGATGCTGGAGAATGAGAAATCTGTCCCCTTTCTCGATCGCAGCTGGGTAAGACTACAAAACAAGTATATCGGTGTCCTGCAATTTAGCGAAAAGCCCCAAGGGTGGGTAGACGAATACGCCCAGCTTCGATACCTCTGGGAGGTAATATCCAAAGAAAAAATCTCCGATACTGAGATTATCTGCCAGCTATCTAAAGCTAACCAGGGACTCGCCAAAACTGCCCTTCAACGGATTACCAAACAGTCAATTACTTCCAGCGCGATGTCTTCCGAGAAGGGGTCAATTGACGTAAAAGCCAATATGAACATTGAGGAGGCAGTTAAGGCACAAGAAACTATCCTCAGAGGTAGTTTGCCCATCCACACTGCCGTTGTTTTTTGTGTCCATCGTCAAAGTCGTCAAAAACTCGATGAAGCTTGCCAATACCTTTCTAGCTGCTTCTTGCGACCTGCCGTAGTTGATAGAGAAATCGAGTATGCCTGGAAGACATGGTTACAATGTGTACCTGTTGTCTGGGAAAACCTACTTACAAGACCCTTTAACCGTCGCCTCCCCTATTTTTCATCAGAAGTTCCTGGACTCATGCCGATAGTTAGAACGGCTACGGGAGATAAATCTGGGTTTGAGCTAATCGCTGAAGAGGGAGGAACTCCAGTACATCTCGACTTGTACAAGCAGCACAAAAATCTCGCCATTTTCGGTACTACCCGTGCAGGTAAATCTGTCTTAGTAGCAGGTCTATTAACACCTGCCTTGGCTCAAGACATTCCCGTAATTGCACTTGATTATCCCAAACCCGATGGTACTAGTACGTTTACCGACTATAGCAAATTTATGGGAGAAGAAGGGGCGTATTTCGATATTAGTAAAGAATCGAACAACCTATTTGAATTACCAGATTTAAGGGGGTATGAACCTGAACTTATTAAGGAAAGGATGACTGATTTCAAGGAATTCTTGAAATCCACATTAATGATAATGGTACTAGGGACAAACCCTGTAGGGGTAAGTCCGACAATGGTATCAAATATCGAAAGTATCATTACAATCACAATTGAAACTTTCTACAACGATGAAGATATTAAACTTCGGTATAAGCTAGCGCTAGAGAATGGATTAGGAACAAGTGAATGGGCAGATATTCCAACACTTAAAGATTTCTATAATTATTGTTCGCCTGGGTTTATCAAACTCGATTCAATCACCAATAATAGTAAAGAAATTCTCGATGCTCTTGACCAAATCAGATTGCGATTAAAGTTCTGGTTAAACTCACGAGTTGGACAATCAATCGCCAATCCATCTAGCTTTAAAACTGACGCCCGACTACTGGTATTTGCACTGCGAGCGCTTGGGAGTGAAGCTGATGCCGCAGTCCTTGCCCTTAGCGCCTATTCCGCAGCATTACGTAGAGCTTTATCATCTAAAGTATCAATATTTTTCTTAGATGAAGCGCCGATTTTATTCAGTTTTGACAGCATAGCCGAGCTAATTGGTAGACTCTGCGCCAACGGTGCAAAAGCAGGTATACGTGTAATTTTATCTGCCCAAGAGCCAGAAAGTATTTTCCAAAGTAAGTCTGCCTCTAAAATATTTGCTAACATCACAACCCGCCTTATCGGTCGGATTCAAACATCAGCTGTTGACCCATTTGTTAACAGGTTTAAATACCCTTATGAAATTATCTCACGCAATAGTACCGAAGCATTCTTTCCAAAACGCGAAAGTATCTACTCACAGTGGTTACTTGACGATAATGGCAAACTTACTTTCTGTAGGTATTACCCTGCTTATTGCTTACTCGCAGCAGTAGCAAATAACCCAAACGAGCAAGAATTACGCACTCTCTTCCTCAATAAATATGCTGATAATCCAATGCTGGGTATGGTGAGATTTTCTGAGGCATACATACAGACACTTCGGGGAGATGAGTTAAGCCAAGAAGCACAACATTTACTGGATAAAAATAACAATCAGCAATTAAAGTCAGCATAAATTATATAAGACAAACTAACAAATAATCTGGACTGGTAAAAAGAAAAATTAATAAATCATAAAAAAGTGGCTTAAGTTTAATTGCCACATTGGTTATTTTATCCACCAAAAGTATGAGAAAAAAGTTCAAGTTTACTAAGAAAGGAGTAATAATCGGGTCAATCATTGGTCTGGTTACTTTACTCGGTACAGCACCCAGTTATGCCTTTTCAATTGACGATTTTTTCAAGGTTTTAGGCAAATTCAATAACTATTTTGAGGAAACCAAAAACGAACTCACCGCAGCAGCTAATGAATGGGGTGGGATGAAAGGCGAAGCTAAAACTGCTATTCAGACTGGCAGTATGGATATGCCAGACCCAGTAAATTCAGCCGAAAAGCTCAAAGAGCAACTCAAGGAAAAGGGTAACTGGAATGAAAGTAACACAGTTGAAGGTGCTGTAGGTGCAGCTAACGAACTGGAGAGAGAAACCACCCGCGCTACGATCGCCAGCGTCTTAGGGGAAGTCGGACAGGAACGTACCAAAAATGAAATAGAAGCAACTGAACAAACTGTAGCCGAGGCCAAAGAACTCGCGGAATCTGCACAGGCAATGGATGCTTCACAAAACATCCTCAAGGTAATTGCTGCCCAAAACTCGCAAATTGTCTCAATGTTGGGGCAATCCCGCACCGACGGACTGCAAGCACGGCACGATGTCCAGCAAACTAACCTGATGCTATCTCAACTTGCCGAACAGGGGTCAAGCGATCGCCGTCGTCAAAACCTGATGATGGACGGTATCAGCGCCCAGTACATCGAAATCAGCGGGTTTAGTAGTCTCAAAACTACTGCCGGGCAATAATTCACCCTAATCAATTGGTCATCTCTGCAATTGAGATGACCAAACCTTCACGCCTGTTAACCAAGTGCTATGTTAGAACACCTCATAATTGCAACCGACCCATTTTTTGGACAAGACATTTTAGAAAATGCCGCCGCTGGAGCGCAACTAGTAGCAGAAGGTTTCAATGAACTTTGGCAAGAAACCCTCAACGGCAGCTTATATGGCTCAATGTGTAAAGTTGGTCAGTTTTTTGCGATCGCAACTCTCACCCTTTTTATGGTTGAGTTAGGCAAAAACTGGATAAATCAAGAAGATATGAAAGCCCTCTCCAGTTGGATATGGCCCATCCTAGTTATCGGGCTACTAGCTAACAATGGTACTTTGCTCAGAAGTGGAACACTCGCCATACGAGGATATATTAATACTGTCAATAATGACATTCTTGAGTTTACCGCTGCCGGAGCAAACCTAGAAGTAGCATTCAATCGAGCAGTTGGCAATATTGCCCTCCAGCAACAAGTAGGGGCAGCAATGGAAAGATGTCGCTCGATCCCTGGTAACACGCAAGATTCAATCACCTGCTTGCAACAAGCAGAAGCAGAACTCAAAACCTCTGCGCCCGATCTATTCAAAGGAGAAGCCCCCGATAGCGGTAGTTGGGAGTTTAACCCACTTCAGGCTTTATCTGATGCCAAAGATGCGCTCAACGACCTCTCCCCCGGTCAAATTGCCGAAAAGATTGGTAATTCTATCACCAGTACAATCGGCTCGATGATTACCGGATTTGTCGCAGTCATCCTCCTCGCCCTAAATAACGCCTACCAGTGGGGTATCGAATTCACGATGCTTTTAACTGCCCTACTTGGCCCATTGGCAATAGGCGGTTCACTACTCCCTTTTGGCGCAAAACCTATTTTCGCTTGGCTAACTGGTTATTTCACCGTTGGAATGGCAAAACTTTGCTTCAACATGATTATTGGTTTGTGCGGACAACTAATTGCTAATTCCGAACAAAACCAACCGATGATATTTCTCCTTTTTGTTGGGTTGGTTTCTCCTATCCTTTCATCTGCATTAGCCGCAGGTGGTGGAATAGCTGTTTGGACAGGATTAGGTAAGACAGTAGCATTTGGATCTGAAATTGCAGCAGGAATCGCTACTGGTGGAGCAAGTACAACTGCTACGGTTGCTGTCAATGCCACCAAATTTGTTAGTTCAAAAATTAAAGTTAAAAAGTAATTAGTCAGAATTCAGAAGAAATGAGACAGCCAGCCAAGACATTTCAAGATTTGATAGTTTGGCAAAAGCACATCAGTGATTACGGTGACACGTCAGGATTAATACTTCAATTTTAGTAAGTTAGTACGCTACTAAAAAGCCATGCTAATTCAATTCTGTTAGCACAGCGGGGCGTAGCCCATTGTGAATTCTGACTCCTGAATTCTTCTTTGTAATTAACAAATAATTATGCTTAAACCTAAGTCTAAATCTCAACCAGCCCGCCTCCTCAGTTACGGTCAATCTACCTCTACACCTATTGCAATGGCAATCACCATAACAGCAGGAGTAACTATCTTATCTATACTATTGCAAATTGTAAATATTGGTATGAGTTCTAGTACAAATCGTCATGTCAAAGGCATGACGGTTGTTCAACTCCAAGATGGCTCTATTTCACCTGGTAAATTTGCTGCTCCCAACGAACGCGAAGACGAAACTATCAAACGCTTTATCTCAGATAGCATGATTAAAATGTTCGGTTGGAACGGAATAATCGAAGCAACAGAGAATGGCGAAAACGTTACCAAACCTGATAAAGGAATAGATGTTCAAACAACAAAAAATAGTAGAAAAAGAATTCCGACTAGAGCTTGGGAAGCTGCATTTGCACTATCTGAAAATCAAGATTTTCGGGCAAACTTCCTCAAAAAGTTAGCAGAAATTGTCCCAAATGGTGTATTTAACGGTGAAGTTCAAGTCTCACTCGTCACCCGCCATATCTCTGAACCCAGAAAAATCAAGGATGGAAAGTGGGAGGTTGATTATATCGGCACGCTTGTAAGCTTTGATAGAAATGAAAATCAAGGTAAAGGAATCGCCTTTAACAAAACAATTACTGTCGAAGCTATCGATACTCCCAAGTTACCAACCAAGCCAACTGAACTTGATAAAAAAATTTATTTAGTACGAGAGCCAGGTTTAGAAATTACTCAAATTGTTGATTATAATCTCGGCAAAAAAGAAAATAATTAGTAATTAGATACCAAAATATGTTACAGCTACAGAATGAGGCTTCAAATAAGCATGAATTATCTTCCGTAGATAGTCTTTTACCAATCGATAGTGCAGAGAGAAAAGCTGTAGAAGATGAAATTGAAGTTTCACAATTTGAGGTGGTTGAAGAAGATGAACTGGAAGTAGAAGATCCCGCATTAATACAAACTAAACACGATTTTGTCACATCCCCCTGGTCAAGATTAGGAATTATTGGTGGTGCATTCGGTGCTGGGTTCCTAGTTATATTTGTTGTCCTCAACGGCATGATGAATGGGGGTGGTAAAAATGCAAAAAAACCAGAAGTAACCCCTACCCCCACTCCCACGGTTGCGGCATCTGAGAAAAAAGATGGAGATGTTTATGCCAAGCTTGCCCTTGCCAAGCAACAGGAAGAACTTGATGCACTAAATGGTAAAGGCAAGACGGAAGACAAAGAAGAGAAAAAGGAAGGTACTGAAGAAGAACAATCTAAAAACAAAGAGAAAACACGTTCTACTCGACAACGAAGGGTAGTCGCTCAAGAAACTCCCCCAACTTCCAGAAGACGTGTATACCGAGAAGAAGCACCCGAAACTGTTAGACCAAGACGTAGAGAAGTCGCCTCACAGCCAATACCACCCCTGCGTCCTAGCGCTCCTCTGCCAAAATTTGCCAAACAAATAGTTGCCAGCAACCAGAGTGTCGCCAAAGACCCAATAGCCGAACTCGAACGCCTGCGTAGCCTGGGTTCGGTTGGTCGGGTTGATTATATGTTAGCCAGTACCACTGTAAGTGAACCTACAAGCACAACAGTACAAGAAGTTACAGCTAAAACTGAAGAAACATTACGCCCAACAGAACAAAATACCAGTCGCTCCCGTCGTCGCCGTAACCGCCGCAGCGAGAATACCGAAACAGTTACCAACACTCCCAATCAAATTGAAGAACTACGGCCGCGTTGGGAACCTGTAAACACAAACGACAGTACTCGAGAGTATAGCAATACTGGTGACGAAGAAAACAATCAAGCCGTACCAGTTATTTATAGTTTCTCGGTAAAAGAACCACAAACTAGCTCAGAACTTGGCAAAGAAAAAACCGTAGAATCCAGTTTTGCTGGTAATAAAGAAAACAACCCCACTCAGCAAGTCGAACGACTTGCAAATAACTACTTGCCAGAAGAAGCACAGATACTTCAAGAAACACAACCACAGTATCTAGTTGTCGGTTCGTTTGCAAGTGCAACCCTGGTTACTCCGCTCGTTATGCCCCAAATCAGCAATAACGGTCGTTCCCAGGAGCAGACAAATACGTTACGGTTTGTCGCCCAGTTGAACGAGCCGCTTTACAGCAATACTGGCGAAATAGCCATTCCAGCAGGAACACAGGTAACTATCGCTATGATTTCGGTTGATAGCACATCAGGCGTGCGTGCCGAAGTCACGGCTATTCTCAAAAACGGAACCGAATACCCCCTATCACCCGGAACAATATCAGTCCTGGGAGAGGCAGGTTCCCCCCTAGCCGCCAGACCCTACGACGACAAGGGATCTGAAATTGCCAAGTATGATGCCACTTTGGGGACAATAGCTGGTATTGCCAAGGTAGGGGAAATTATCAACCAGCCAGATGAAGAAGTCACAGAAGATTTGCCTTTAGGTGGGACAAGAACCCGCAGCCGCAATAACAACCGCAACCTGGGAGCTGCCTTTCTTGAAGGTGCCTTTGGCAAACTTGGCGAAACAGTCAGCAAGCGGACAGAACGTGCTACTGACGAAATCAATCGCCGTCCCAATGTCTGGTATGTGCCTAAAGACACCAAAATCACAATCAAAGTCGATAGGTCAATCAAGCTGTGAAACTAAGAGATATAGCCGACTTT
Source organism: Nostoc sp. ChiVER01 (assembly GCF_034531155.1). Lineage (NCBI taxonomy): Bacteria > Bacillati > Cyanobacteriota > Cyanophyceae > Nostocales > Nostocaceae > Nostoc > Nostoc sp. ChiVER01. The sequence continues at coordinate 98,010 of NZ_JAVRBS010000027.1, forward strand.
AGTTTAATGATGCCCTGGGCGATCGCCTTTGGCGGGTGCCTCACCATTGCCTCCGTGCTTGCACCAAACCAACTTGTATTAGCAAATACTATCCGTCAAGTTGCAGCGTCCCAGGTGTCAGGGGAAAATGCCCAATTGCAGACAGTTAAGGTCTGGCCTGGACATGGGGTATCAATATCGTTCTACAACACCAGAGAAGTCATCAAGAAAATCTGGCTGGATGACCCATCTAAGTTTGTTTTTGATGTAGACGGATGTCTTGAGGGCTTGGGTAAGTGTTCTAACAACAGTTCGGGTGCTGGACTAATTCATATTCGCCGCATCGAGACAGTAAAAATCCCCGGTTTACCACAAGCTTCTTACGGGGCGCACATGACGGTGATTACCGAATCTGGGTCAACAAGGAAAAGCTATCATTTTCGGATTCTAGCGGGCAGTGGCACACCAGAGTACAGCCAAATTGAAATTATTAGCGATACTCCCAGCAAACCTGAAGAAGTAAAACCAAAGGTCAGTTACACCGCATTATCTGATAGCAGACATATCGCTAAAGGAATGCAAGTTGCCTTAAAAAACCAGTGGGTTACTACAGATAGCAAGCTTTGGAAACGCCTCAATCAACTTGTGGAGTTGCGATCGCAAGGAGAGGAACTTGTTGTCGCCGCCAGCAGCACCGGAGTATCAATGCAGTTGGTTGAAAAACTTATGCTGCTAGGTGGAAAGCGCTTCTTAGAAATACCGCCACAGCGCAATAACCCTCCCATAACACCAAATACAGGTAAAACAAACTTTCTCTTGAATCAATAATTTTTAAATAACCAGTGATGTATAACGAAAATCTGACCTCTAACAACCAAATTTTAGATATCACAACCGAGGTAACTGCGATTGTACCAGTGAGAGCTGCAAGTCAGGAAAGTACTCACAACAAAACCAACCGAGCGCTTGAGTATCGGATGGAAAAATTTAATAATTTACGCTACTTGATGGTAGCAGGACTTATTGCAGGACTTGCCCTACACGGGTTAATCCGGTTTGGAGGTAGCTACAATATCGGCAGTCTCCTATTCGGTGAGAAAGCAGTTGCTCAAACAGTTCCATCGAAGTATTCAAATTTGAACACTTCGATAGATAAAACAAAACAAACCAAACAGCCCGTCGCAACTAAATACGTCAACGGCGCACCTACTCCTGACTGGAGCAGTATCACGTTCAAAAATATGAAATTTGGCGGTGCTGGCAGCGTCGAATTTCCTAATATCAAAAACCCTGGTATGAAGGAGACACGCACCTGGAGTACCGGACAAAGCCTTGCCGAAGTCATGGAACTGGGCGATTTTGAAGCAACTGAGTTCAATATTGAAGATTTTACGCTTAAAGATATCGCTGACATCACCGGTATTCAACTTAAAAATCTCAAACTGTCAGATTTTGAAACACTCGATTGGCAAACACTCGAAGACCTCGCCGAAGCAATCCCTAATTTAGAAGATTCAGAAGTCGGAGCCATCCCACCAATTCAAGAACTAGTGACCAAAGTAACAGGCAGCACCGCAAGCTACCAAACTGTTGGTGAAGTACTGGACAATTATCCCGAACTGGGAGAAGTGGAACTTGGTAAGTATATCAAACTCGATAAGTATAAACTAACCAGCATCCCCGGTATTCAAGATGCACAGCTAAAGGACTTTACTAACTGGCAAAACACAACAATTAGTAAGGTTCCGGGATTGGCTGATGTTCCATTTGACCAGTTCCCCAGTGTTCCCATCCCCGATGTTAGCTTTATCGGCAAAGTAGACTTACCCCTCGGTTCGCTTGAAAGTGGACGCTGGAAGTCAATAAGCGGTAGCTATCAAGCTGGGTTTAATGTCCCGTGCGAGAAAAAGTGCGGTCACATCGAAGTTTCGGGTAGTGAAACTATCGTTGGCGCACAGTGGATGTCCGGCAAAGACCAAAACGTTAAAGGCGGATTCGGCATCTTGGGCAGCCTCAACGGTGGGAAAGAACCCACAGGTCGTCACCCCTTTGGAAAATCATTTAAACAAGTCATCTGGGACATTAACGAAGCGGACGGCAGTATCACCACCGCGATGTTCTTCCGTATCTGCAAGCGGGGATGGGTTGACTTGGGCTGCTCGCCCTACTTTATTGGCCCAGTTCCCTTCTTCACCTACCGCGAGATAGACCCAATTATCCTTGGTACACCCCTCACTGTACCGAAGAAGTAACAAGTAAAAAGGCAATCATAGAAGATTTTATCCTCTTGCTTTTAACTTTTGACTTGGAGAATACACCCCACACAAATAACGGAGAAATATGCAACTTCACTTAATTGCATATTTCTTCAATTATCTCATGCAAAATTAACACAGATTAATATGAATAATTATCTGTTTGCAACTGCTAAAACTAATACTGTTAGAGAAGTAAAAGCTGCTCATAAAAATAGCAATACTGACTTTAGTAAATATACAGATAAGCTCATGTCACCTCAAGGTTTACTACTTGCAGGGGGAATTGGCTTATTGTTGCTTTTACAGTTTTTTAGTAATGGCAAAAAAGGCAAGCTTGCTACTAGCTATTGGGGCGGAGCAAAGGAAACTGCCCAAGCTAAGAAAAAAGCCTTGAAGCAAATCTTAGCTCCTAAGTGTGATAGTGCCAGTTTATATATTGGAGTACATAAATACAAGGGTCAAAAATCACCCAAGGGGAGTGGGGGAGTACCAGTTTATGTACCCGATGTCCAACGCGGAACTGCTGTAATTGGCGCACCTGGTAGCGGTAAATCATTCTCGGCTATCAACCCGATGATTTACTCAGCAATTGACCAAGGTTTTGGTATCGTACTATACGACTTCAAGTATGCTAGTCAAGCCAAAATCGCCAGTTATGCCAAATCAAAAGGGTATGATGTACACGTCTTTGCACCGGGATTTCCAGAATCGGAGGTATGTAACCCAATCGATTTCTTGCGCGATTCCTCCGATGCTGAAACCGCACGGCAGTTGGCTACAGTAATTAACAAGAACTTCCGCCTGTTGGGTAATGCGTCTGAGGATGCCTTCTTCGGCCCCGCCGGCGACCAGTTGACGCAGGCTATCCTAATGCTAACCAAAGAGTTTGGCGAACGCGCTGATATTATGACGGCTGCGGCAATACTTTCCAGCGAGAAGATGGTCGAACGCTTGATGGCAGCAGCACTAAACCCCTGGATTAAGATAGCTTTTGGTCAATTATTTAGTTCGGCTGGCTCCGAAAAAACCGTGGCGGGTATCGCTGGTAGCGCTTCATTGATGTTTACCAGGTTCATGGCAAGGGGTACATTGGGATGCTTTGTCGGTAAAACAACCCTCCCCCTGGAGGTAAAACGCAAACAGATGATTATCTTTGGGTTAGACCGCGAACGCCGCGATGCTGTCAGCCCGCTAATGACCAGCATTCTCCACATGGTAGTTTCCCGCAGTATCGCCAAAAAACGCAAGGAAGATGGCCCATTAGTAGTATGTCTTGACGAGTTGCCAAGTATCTTCCTTCCAGATTTATTTAAATGGCTTAACGAATCTCGTTCCGAAGGATTCTGCGGTATCCTGGGTTGGCAAAATATGGGTCAGCTTGAAAAGATTTATGGTAGGGAAATCTCTAAAGCCATCCTCGGTGCGTGCGGCACAAAATTTGTTTTTAATCCTGGTGAAGAAGAATCTGCACGATTATTTTCTGCATATTTAGGTGAAGAGGAAATTAAATATAAACAAAAATCTCGCTCAACTGGAGGAGGTAGGGCTAGCACATCTATCAGCGAACAAGAACGGACTCGGAAGCTGTTCGAGCCTGCCCAATTCCTTAAATTACCACCTGGTAAATGTCTATTTATTAACCCAGCTTATAGTAATAAGAATGAGGGTTCAGTACCATTATTAAAAAATATCAAAATCCCGAAATATATTATCGGGATCGAACAAGAAAACGATACTAAATGGGATAAAGTCATTAAGGAGCTTGCTAGGAAAAGTACCCAGAAAAAGCCCACACAAGAAGATTTAGATTTGCGAGTCAAGGAAGTAGATCGGAAGTTTCCTATCCCACAAGCACCCGTACAAGCAGGCAATGCACCGTTACCTGTTGATGCATATAAGAGCTTTTTTTAAAGATGATACAATGTAGCGTCAAAGACGAAAATATCACTCAGACAAAAATAATTCAGCTAATAAATAATTATCACCAAAAATGTCAATTAATTAGTTCACATCAAGTAAATAGCAAGAATGCACATTCAATTATTAGCTCTTTTGAGGAACAGTTTATCCTCCGACCAAGAGTGAAACTTCATGGGCTACATAGACAGATCGTAATCGATAAAATTGAAATTGAAATAAATGCTAACAACTATGGTGAATTAATCAAACATCATATAAATTTAATTGGTTTTGAACAACAACAATATGTTGCATATCTACTTCCTTATCAAAGAGTAAACATACATATTATTTTCAACCGTGCCACAGGAAGCCAAGGAAACTTAATTGACATTAGTTTCCCTAAATATAGTATGTGGAATTCAGAATATAAAGTTAAACTCTCTTACGAGGCAATTATCAATGAATATTACAGAGCAGAAAAACAACAACTTGAGTATAGAAGAGATATTGAACGGAAAGTTAGACGACTTATTGAATATTCTGAAAAAGTCACAAACTACGACCTACAACTCGACAACGCTATTAATAGAATTAACCAAATTCTTAGAAAAATGGCATAAAACTTGTGAGGATATTAATGTACAGCACCAACAAATCAATGAAGAAATATTTATAGCAAAAGAAAAACTAACATCAATGGAAGTTAAAATATCCAGACTAGATGACAAGCTAGAAGCAATGTTAAAAATTATTGCTAACCAAAGCCAACAACTAAGCGAAATAAATCAAAATTTCAAAAATAGCCAAATAGAACTAAGTCAAAACAAACATCAAAATGGAAATTCAACCTCTTTATCACTTGAAGAGGTTAAATTTTTTATTTAATAAAACTACCTCAGCTTCAGTCCGATTCCATAAAAAATTACCCATTTCAAAGTAAGATATGTTGGACCCCAGACACACTCAAATTAATGAATCATATTTAAATACAGCTGATACTGCAATTAAAATAAGTCGGGAATTAAGTAAAACCCTCATTAATGCACTTACTAAGATAACTAAAGTAATTCTCGAAAAACTAAAAGAAGCCCAAGAAGCAAGTAAAATCGCAATTGAAGTTGGCAAAGACATTTACAATCTTGTACCTGATGAATCTACCCCTGGTGCGTATAAATGGGAAAAGGTAGATTTAACCAGCCAAAGTATAAAAAGCAATCAAGAAACTAATATTGTGTTCATACCCGATCTATTAATAGAAGGTCAATACACAATAGAAACTGAACCTTTTACAGACTATCAAGCACAAATAATTGCTGCAAGATTAGTAGAAAATGTACCCGATTTAAATACTGATTATCAGCAAACAGGTGAAAGCGCTCTGAAAATTACAGCTTATTTGGAGTCAGAGGGTTCAGAAAAACAAATCGTTATCTACGAACAAAATAGCGAAGGTAAATGTACAACTAATCTCGTCACTGAAATACTTACACCAGATGAAATAATAGATGTAGCAAGTGAACCACTGATTAAGCTACTACCTCCATCTGCTGAAATTATTAAAAATTCTGAAGATACAAAAGAGTTATTATCTGATCATGAAAATTTCACTGCTATAGAAGTAAATCCACTGTTAGATGATAGTCAGCTGACTATAAATAAGTTACTACAAGATGAAAACAGCGAAAACAGTTCGCTCATAACTCAAGAAATAAACTCATCTGTTGAAATAGAAGCAGATGATAGTTTTGAAGATGATGTAGTCAAGAATATTCAAGAAGAAATCGCACAGTCCAAAGAAATTCTTCAAATCAGAGAGATAGTTGTTAGTAACTACCAACCTCAAGATAAAACTGAAGGAGAGGTAAACGAAAATGCAACTCGCAATCAGTTTTTTGCACAAGAGCCAGAGGAGCTAGAAACTAATAATCGAAACAAATATGCACCTGAATTTAGCTATCAAGAAGTAGCTAACTCCCAAGGTGTAGAGTCAACAGCGCAGCAGTGGGCGCGTCAGGTTGAAGTACCTATCTATCAAATTAATAATAAACAAGCGCGGGAGGAACGCTACAAGGGGGAAAATAAAGACATTGCTGAAACCGCAACGGCAATGTTAAAAAAATACGGCACTCTTGAACAAGATGGGTCGCGTATTTACCGTAGCGATACATTTGTGATTCGCCAAGAGGGAGACACTGTTAGCATTCACCGCCGCAGTGATGAACTATTTGGGTGGGAAAACTCCTTGATGGATTTTAAACTCAACAAAAAAGAGGAACCCAAAATAACGAAAAAACCTACGGAGATGTTACCTGTTGAACGTCAGGAGTTTCTGATAGTAGCCGAGTACTTGGGCGACAATGGCAAGCTCCCTGACCTCAACAATGCCGATATCCGTGATGTAGCAAATAGCTTGGGAAGTCTTGCACCCGCTGGCACGATTAAAACCCTGGAAGTATTTAAACAAAACGAGATGTTGCATACCCTCAATAACGTCCTCATCCAGGCTGATAAGGAAGAACTTACAGTAGGTGAATTTAGCATCAAGCGGACTCGTGAACCCGAAAATAATCGAGCCAGTCTACAATTATTTAAAACTACTGAAGAGAAAGGTACTCAGGAACTTGTCCGGTTTGACCTAACTAAAACCGAAGCTGGGATTACCAAAGAAGTCAGTAAGATAAATATCTCTGACTACGACATCAACCAAATTAAGTTTATTGCCCAAAACGTCAGCAAACTCAACTTGGAACAAATCTTTGGTAACGAACAATCTACACCCACAGCCGCAGCTGCACCCAAAGAACGAGTAATACAAGCAGCTGGTGATATGCCTGTGAAAGTTCACCCATATATCGCTGAGGAATGGGCGAACATGGTCAAGCATGGTAGCCCTGACTGGGGAAAGGCAATGAACCAGGGTAATGAAGAGATTCTTCAACGGATAAATGAAAATGATGGCAAGTTACCAATTGCCGATCAGCGGGAGATGTACTTCAAGATTATGACTTACAAGGCTACCGTTGCACAAAAGCAAGGGGAAACAGTCGTTGATTTTGTTCCACTTAAAGAGATTATGAACGACTTACAAGCATGGCGAGGGGAAGAAATTCGGCAGCAATATACCCCAATTGAACACATACCCTCCCCTCAACGAGAAACTGTCGCTGCCGCTGTACCTAAAACCAAGTCAAGAGGAGTTGAACTGTAAACTAGCTATCACCAAGTTTGCAAAGTCGCATTGACAATATAAAAACTTGGGTTTAGAAGTTACGTAATTTTACCTCAATTGCGGAACTTAAAACTCAAAAAGCTTAATATACAAGCTTTTGACTGATTTTGAATAATAAGTATATTTAGTTAAATAACACGATTAAAGGAAAAATTACTACGTAAAGCTCACGCAAATACTCAATGTAGTATTTCAAGCGAAAACCCAAAAAGTGAGCTTAACATCCGAACTAAAAAATAGAAATTCGCCTATCCGAAGATGGTTTGACTCTAGACTAAACCAGACAGTTATCAAGATGATTACTAGCCATAACCAGCTATTAGAAAATCAAGAAATTATCAGACCAGTTGATGGGGTAGATTTTCCATTAGTAGGAAATGCGATCGCCAAAGCCCTTGCCAAGTATTTAGGAACCATCTATGAAGATAAAACATGGTTTACTAATTGTCTTGCTCAGGTTGGAGCAGAAGCCCTCAAAATAGAATATGCCTTCGATTATTCCATTACAAATTCAAATTCACTTGAAGAAGAAGCTCTAAAGTGTATGCTCTTGGGTGCATTAGAAAATTATGCTCGTAGCCGTAATATTCATGAGATTATTCAACCTTTTCTACAAGGGAAAAAATCTCTTCAGCTTGAAGCAGAATACTTCAAAAAATGGCTTCCTAGTATTCAAGATACATCTCAAATTCTCGGTATTGTACCCCGTACATGGCAAACAGTAGTTAATCAAGTAAGTGGGAATATTACCTGCAATGCTTCATATCCTTTAAGTGAATATCTTGGAGGTGCTGATTGCCAGATAATTGCTGGAAATACTCTCATTGATGTACGAACAACTGCTAAAAAGCGTCCCTTCTCTCTAGAGAATTTTTACCAACAAATTAGTTACGTCCTGCTTGATAGCAATGATATTTATAATATCAATCAATTGGTCTGGTTTTACAGCCGCCAACAGTCGGTATTCTTCTATCCTACTGACAAAATATTCCGCGACTTGCAAGCAACAAGAGAAGAATTTAAGAAAATGATTCTTGATAACTATCACACAAATAGGCTAGCAGAACAAAACAAGTGTTTATATCTTCCCCAGTAAGGATAAAAATATGATTCAAGACTTTCAACTCAATCCTAGCTTCAATATCCACTTCGATGGTATGAAGTATCACGCCAAGATTCACTTTGATATGCTTTTGAAACTGAAGCAGAAGAAATTCCAGCAAGTGATATTAGCACTCTTGCTACAAGAGTATCTAACCGTTGGCGGCAGTATCTTCTGAATATTGCAAATAAATACAGACATCTACTAGTTAGCCCTTTCCAAGCAGAGGGTTAACTTAACGAATGTAAATCAACTTCTGCTCGTTTAAATACTATGAAATTAGGTTTCTATCCAGTATTGGGTAAGAGCGATTTTGTTAGAAGCAAGGGTGAAAAAATTCCAATCTGGCAGTTGCTTGAGTATCAGCCTGTGGGGTGGCTATACTCACTCGCAATCAAGGCAGAAATTGTTCCAGATAGTTCCATTATTCATGACTGTGGATCATTTAACTACCGTGAGCAAGATATCCCCACTCTAAACGGTAAATATGTTGATGCCCACTGGTCTATTCATAGATATCGAGAACGCTCAAAGGTCGGCGATATTATTGTTTGTCCCGACCATTTACTTGTAGGGCAAAATATCAGGGAACGGCAAGAATACAACCTTAAACAAGCAGAAACATTTATCCAACTTGCTAAAAGTTATCTTCCCAACAGAATACCCCTAGCAGTCATCCACGGGCAGTCTCTCAGTGAACGCCTTGAAGTAGCAAAATATCTTTTGGGACTGGGATACCGCCATCTCGGCATCGGTGGGCTTGTTTCCCAGGCGAGAGAGTATTCGATTAACTTACACATTATCAAAACAATTACTCAAGTTGTGCGATCGCTAATTGACTCGGAACGAGTATTGCCGAAAGCGGGTGTGATCCCACCATTGCACAGCAACTCCACAGGAGCATTGCACGAGCCAAATGCTCACCTACACGTTTTTGGATTATGCTCGCCCCAGTATGCCAAAGCTTTTACTCAGATGGGACTATCCTTTGATGGTTCAACTTTTATCCGGGAAGGTTTAGGCGGTGGGATGTTCGTTAGCCACGAGGAAAAATTAATTCGGATGCCAACTTACTGCGTGCCAAAGTGCAACTGTCATGTTTGCAGGGTTCTCAACCGACATAGGATTGACCCTCGGCTGACAAACAAAGGACGGACGCATACTATGGGAAGAATCGCCCACAACCTAAATCTGGTGATCAGCACCTACAGAAAGTTCACTCCCAAGGAAAAAATTTACCTGGTTGCAGGATGTGGCAAGCAGCTTACCTACCCTGCTGCCGCCAAAGACTTATATTATTCCCAGCACTTTCAAGCGTGCCGTCGCTACGTAGAAGAAAAAGAATCAAGATGGTATATCCTGTCACCCTTACATCAAGTTCTTAATCCAGAAACAATCATCAAGCCCTACGATAAATCCCCCTATTCCTTATCTCATCAGGAACGTATACTATGGGCGCAACAAGTAGCAGAAAACCTCATACAAGTTGCGTCTTTGGAAATAGAGTTTGTATTCTTGACGGGCAAGCTTTACAGACAGGAGGTAACACCCATTTTACAAGCAAACGGATATGAGACAAAAGTACCCATGCAGCACCTAGCGATTGGACAGCAACTTGCTTGGATAAAGAAGGAACTGGAGCAAGAAAAACAGCTTGTTTTAAATATTTAACCCAGCAGTAATAACACCAAAATAATTTATGGAGACTACAAAGCGAGTAATTAATATAAGTGGAAAATTCGGTAGTTGGACTGTATTAGAAAAACAAGGAAAGCAAGTATTATGTAAGTGTGATTGTGGAATTCAAAAACTTGTCTACAGTCACACTCTCACCAATGGTCGCTCAACTAACTGCGGTTGTAAGAAAAGAAAAGAATCTATCCCAGCTGGTGCAAATTTTGGAAGACTAACAGTGATATCTGATGTAGAAGTTAAGGGGAAAAAGGGTGAACTACTCCTCCTTACCTTATGCAGATGCGGAACCCAAAAATATGTTAGTAAAAATAGCTTAAAAAGAGGGCTTACACAAAGTTGCGGCTGTTTGCAACGCGACAGCCTCAAGACCGATAAAACTATCCACGGTCACTGCAAAAGCCACGAGTATAACTCCTGGTTACACATCAAGCGCATCTGCTATAACAAGAACCACCATCAGTACAAGTATCATGGCGGGTGCGGAATTGAAGTCGATGCATCCTGGCGCGATAACTTTACCCAGTTCTTAAAAGATATGGGAGTAGCACCCGAAGGAACAGTCATAGCACGTATTGATCTAGAGAGTGACTTTGCTCCCGGAAATTGTCAATGGATACCCAGAAAAGAGCATTATCGTCAAATACATTTCTTAAGAAGAAAAGAATTCTTCATTTCTCAAACTTTACCCAAACCAGTTGTTACAAATTGTGAGATTAATGTTTCACCAAATATTATTCGCGCAATTGTCAAAGCTCATGCAAATGGTGAAGCCAATATGAATAAACTTGCTACACAATATCAAATTAGCACTCAAGACGCAATAAATATTATCCTTCAGCACGCTTAATCATAATTTTATTTTTAATAAAAGTGCGTCATCAATTATAATGGCGCACTTTTTCTTTTCAATAAGTCATTGAATATTTTAAATAAAAATTAATCTGTTCATAGATTAATCACCACAGTTATTACACACCTTGTAAAGGTAGTTATTAGGAGTAATTCAGCAATCAATAAAATCCAAAGTATTTTACCTGAGCATGAAGTTGACTGCACATGGCTAAATAATGGCGAGTTTTAACTAAGTGTTCATACAAATACGAGATTATTCTCTAGCTAGAAAAATTAGCTAGATTTTCTCATATAGACGAAATTATCAACTAGCTAGGCAAGCAAAACTTCAAGTCAAAATCATAAAAATTGTACATGATAATACACAACGGCTCTTACATCTGGTTTCACGCAGGACAAACTGCAAGATGGGGAACTATAAATGCGATTAAAGCATTGCCATACCTAATGATTGCATACCAAATCGACGGACAGTGGTACAGTGACCCCAATTTTTTATCACCCAAAAATCTAGAAGTAAAACCAACAATCCCTATAAGTTCAGCAATTATTCACATACCAAAAACAACAGTTGAGCTACAACCAATTGTTCAATTATGCGCGGGATTTAGAAACAGAAAAATTCACAGTCTTTGGGTAGTTAATGCTCCAGAGCAGGTATTGAAACATATTTTAGAGTGCAAGCAATGGGACAGTATATCACCCAAGCAACTATTAGAAACTCTGTATGAATTAATTCTTTATGGCTACGAAGTCAAAATACTTCCCGCCAAAAAGGAAACCATATCCCCAATCGAATGGATGGAATAGTAATGACTAATAGCAATCAACAACTCACACTTTACTATCCTTGTGTAGTCCAAATTCTAGATCAGTTTGTACAAACAATATCAGTTGAGTTTTGGATACAGAATCCAATAAACGACAAATGGAATTTGGTAGTCTTGAAAGATGGTGATAGCAGCAGCATATCGGGTTATACATATGCGACAGCACCACGTAAAATGGCATACCTCAATGAAGAATATCTATCAATAGAAGCCTTTTTGCAAGCCAAAAAAGAAGAAGGTGTAGACTATCCCATTCGACATAAAAGAACTTATCTGACAGTTAAGGGTGCTGCATCTCACAAACTATTCTGGACATGGACAAATCCTCAGACCAATAAAATTGAGCGCATCCATTGGCATCCTTTAGCTATGAAAGTAAAGGCAAGTGAAGATGACCAAACTGACTACTCAAATATAACTCCAGTCAAGATTGTAAATGGGAAATTAATCACACTTGAAAAGGATAATATACCATCAAGTAGAGCAGCTTTTTCGGAGTTTGTTGCAGACAGAGAAGAAAACCTCCGCCTTGCACTTGAAGCCCTAAAATCACCCAATCCTGATGCCGCACTCGAACTGCTAGCCATCATGGAAGAACTATCCAAAGACTGCTTCTACGCTAGTTGGATTATGGGCAATGGATACAATTTAGCATCAATTCTTAAATCATGGGATGGCACTAGCAACGTCAGCTACGGCGGTGGGGAAATCACACAGCAACAGTTAGCACTAATGCGCGTTCTTTCTGAACTATCCCAAGGCTGGTGGTTTTGGGATGAAGATCAGGACACTGGGGTAATTTTCCAAAGTTAAACTTACAGGGGAATCGCCTGATTATTTGGGCTGGGAGTATTGCGATCACAGTACATGATCGGGAATGCGCTTACGATTAACAGTAGCGCATTTTTTACACCCAGTATCCCGAAGGTTAATTTTGAGTATGGGAAAGATGGCGATGTTTGAGGAAAGCCGCTAAGACACTTACTTCGAGCTAAGAGTAAGTGTCTACCCCTGTGTAGCAACTGGTTAATTTCTATTTTCAGTCGTTTTAGAGAATAACAATCTCATACTCACTACAGATGATTATTTAGTAGTGGGTTATACTTACAACTCCATATCGCAATTCCGAGTTGGAGAAAATTGATATTGTTTTTGTCTTGCAGCCGCTATTTCAAAAGAGGTATCAAATTCGGTAGCCTTTGTACCAAGTTTTAATTCCTCGTATAAAGGCACACCATCACCGTCATTATCACTCTTGAGAATCTTAGTCATGATATGAGCCGGGGCAACTTGCGCGAGGCGATTTACTACATTAGCAACAAACTCGTTAGATGCGTCGCAGCTATCAAGGTATCTAATCAACATATCAGCAGTAGCCTCAGTCATCTTGGCTGGGTTTTTTACCCCCGCTTCCAGAATAAAGTCATCGTAAATAGCTTTCTCGCTATCAGTAAAATTTTCCTTGCAAGCTTGTTGGATAATTAATTCAGCCTGCTGTTGTTGATTTAAAATTGTCATAGTGGTTTTTAAATATTGTTAAAGGAGTAACAGATATGACACATTATGTTTGCGATTTGTATGGCAATACAAACTGGAAGATTCCAGTAGAAGAAGTCGCCGCTAGAACATTCAATACAGAACAAGAAGCACAACAATGGTTCCAAGAGAAGTGTTCTGATAACAGTATTGAATTTAGTGGCTTCCATGACACTGAACGCTATGTCACTAACTGGGTTTCCTGCAACGGTCAAGAAGTTGGCGAAATCACCAAACGCCCTACCTAATTCCAACAAATCGTATTAGAAATTCAGAAAATTGTTTGTACCAGACAATTTTCTTCATCAAATTTAACGCCATATTAAATGACGCTCATAGACGGACAGTTAATACGAGAACACGTAAAGCAAGAATGTCAAAAATACAAATCCATATTTCAAGCATCTCAAAAAGAAGTAGCAATCATCAGATTTGAGTCTTCAGAAAATGCCAGCAATGAATTAAGAGCTAGATATGAAGCAGCCAGAATCTCAGCAGAACAAAAAGTAGCTATTTTCAACGCTATTGGCATTACTCCCAATTATATTGTGCTATCACCTAATATCGCAGTAGAGCAATTTGACGGCATTGTTCAATCCATTAACGAAAACACCCAAGTCACTGCTGCTATTGTTCAATATCCAATTCCAGCTAAGTTTACAAGCTCAATTGGGCTATTAGAGCCACAAAAAGATATAGATATCGTCCGCAGACAAAGCAACAATTTCTTTGAAAGTTGTGCTACTGCTGAAGGAATCGCCAGAATTGTTGAATCCTACGCACAAAGAGATTCCAATGTTGCAGTTGTCGGCGGAGGTGGCTTTGTGGGCAATGGTGTCATCAAATATTTAGAAGCAAGTAGAATCAGCTGTTTCTGTTTGGAAGACGGCGATGACCTGACTAGAACTCAAGAAGCTGACATTGTAGTATCAGTCACCGGAAGACGAGGAATTTTCACGGACTATGTACTCCCCTCTCATCGCTTGGTTGTCGATGGTGGCTTTACACCTACTGCTTCTGGTGCTGCTGGCGATGTAGACCGCAGTGCTTACAGCATCCCCCAGAACATTACGCCCGTCCCTGGAGGTATTGGCCCAATAGAAATGGCAATTTTAGCAGAACGTTTGGTAAAAATGGATTTGGGCATAGAACTTGGGAAATGGGACTATCAGCAATTACAACAAGAACAGATGCAACGCGCTACTATAATTGCCCCCATAGCTAGAGTGTTCTTCGCACAGCAAGCAACTGCCTATCCTCAATCCATTCGCACAGAAAAAGAAAACCTATTTGTCTTGGAAGGTAGTAACTACCAGATCAGCTTCAATAGCACCACGCAAAGTTTAACTGTTGCCAGAACCAATGAAAAGCTAACGCTGATTCGGCTAACTCTTGCAAGTAATCAAATTGAAACCGCCAGGGGTATAACAAACGAGGACGTAGCAAGATGGCAGCAAATTCAAACTGCGATCGATTCAACAATAACGCAATCAACTGATAGAGGTATAGAGCTTTGAGACTATCAATTATCACTGCAACCTACAATAGACCTATGCAGCTTGCATCTACTGCACTGCCAAGCATTCAAAGTCAAACTGACCGCAATTTCGAGTGGGTCGTCATCAATGATGGCGCTAATCCTGATACCAAAGATATCATCAACAGCATTAAGGCAAGAGCTGATTTTCCCATCAGTTACATTGAAATGGAACACCCTGAACCGAGCAGTGGCTTTGGCTTGTGCTACGCTCGAAACCTGGGACTAGATGCAGCTGGTGGTGACATTGTTTCATACCTGGACGATGACAACAGCATAGCTCCTGAATTTGTTGCCTCAATGCGGCAGTACTTTGAACAACATCCCAATGTCCGATACAGCATGGCAAGACAGCAGCGCCGCCGCGATGTCATCCGCAATGGTAGTGTTATTCGCCAAGGAAAACCGTTTGTTTCGCCTAGCAATTGCTGCTCCTTACAGCAGCTTCTATGGCAACAAGAGATATTCGACAGCAATGGTTTCGTCCACTACCGAAGCAATGCTCCTAGATGGAACCCCCAGTTT
Source organism: Nostoc sp. ChiVER01 (assembly GCF_034531155.1). Classification (NCBI taxonomy): domain Bacteria; kingdom Bacillati; phylum Cyanobacteriota; class Cyanophyceae; order Nostocales; family Nostocaceae; genus Nostoc; species Nostoc sp. ChiVER01. The sequence continues at coordinate 113,455 of NZ_JAVRBS010000027.1, forward strand.
AAAGTATTCGCAGACTATGAGTATTTGCTGCAATGTGCTTGCATCTGGGGTGAAGGTGGCTTTGGTCTCAATAACAGCATTCTTGTTAACTATATTCAGTCTTCTATCGGTATTATTGGTAGTTCCAACTATGAGCAATGGGCAACTGAGCTATCACTCATTGTCAGTAACCAAGCAAACTATTTCATCCTTCAGAACAATGCTGTTGAACCCTTAGAGCAACTTGTAAACACTTATAGTACTAAAGGCAAAATCTCATTAACGCCAAAAGCTTTTGCCCTTCTTTAAATCTAAAGAAGCTTGTCAATAGCGCTGAATCTAGCCTGAAGTAAAGAGTCAGGAGGCAATACGGTTCAGTTAAGGCTAAAACTCTTTGTCAAAGTCAACTTTTTTAACGTAGACGCGGAGCGGCTTGCCGCAGGGGAAACAGAGAGAAGAGAAAAAATGCTTAACCCAAGCGTATTGGGGTTGATTGGGTAAGTTGAGCTACTAAAATGGCTTGACTGAAAAATCCTAGACAATTGAAGAAGCAGCATCACCCCTCATACCCTACTAAATACTCCTGAACTAAAGAAAATAAAGCGATTGCCATATGTTCAAATTTATCGCCGTCTGGATAGGGGCAAGGTACAGCCAAGTTTTTGTCATTTTGCCAGTGCTTATTGTATGGTTCTGGGTCTAATGGTGCGTAAATGAAAGTTAGCACCTGATTACGCCACCAGCCACTTAACTGAATTAGTCTCTTTCCCGGCAACAAGTAAAAGTTAAAACTAGGATAGTAATTATTTTTGTGGAGAGGATCATAATCAATCAAACTATTTTGAAAGTAAGCTTCAAAATAAATAGCGTCTGATGAGCGATTGTAGACTCTTCCCTTCTCCTGGATAGGAGATACTTTAAAACGTAGCCAAGGGAAATGCGCTTGAGCTATTTTTATTGCCGCGAGTTCAAATTCGATGGGAATAATAACGTTATTCATTTTCTCCTTTTTGCTTTAATAACAATTTAGAAAACTTTGATTTATTTCTAACGTTTATTTTAGGGTAATATAGTCTAAGAATAAGATAATCTTGCTAAAATTTAACTAATTTTTAAGTATCCTAATAATTTAAAACATCTAATTAAATATGCCTAAAATTCAGGAGAAAGATTGTTGGTTATTTCTAGACTGCAAAGTGATGACGGGTGAACTACCAGAGAACTGCCCTAATCACGAAGTATGTAAAGCGTTAGGTTTGCCACCTCAAAATAGAATGTGTGGCATTCCTTATCAAATGTGGCTTCTTAAAATAGATCAGTTATTTAAAGTATCTACACTGGAAGTGCTTAAATCGTTAGACAGTGAAGCAAAAGAAGCAGGTTACAGTGCAGCAACTAATATTTGTTACAGTTATAAAGACTATTGTTTAACTGTTGGTAGAGATGAGTTTGGTTTTAGCCTTGATATTCCAGCCGAAGCAAGAGCTTTAGGCTTTGCTGAAGCCGAAAAAATGCCATATCAATATCGACGTGGTAAATTAGAAGTGATTAACCAAGGATGCCATTATCCGAAAAAATTTCAAGATGCAGGATGGTACAATCCTATACAATTGCCATATTGCTATAAAACTTGTGATCAAGTCACAACGTTATTTGTGAATTTTGATATTATACATCCAGAGTATAATGAATTGAAAGCATCAGGTTGGCATCCACCTGTTTCATTAGATGTGAAAAAGTATTATGAACTGTATGGGCATGAATATTGGTATTAATTAATATTCAAAAATTTTTGTTTCCTGTGAATACTCTAAAATGAGTGAGAGTCCAATTGGTTCTAATGCCGCAGCATAAAAGGACTTGCTTCGCTCAAAATCACTCACAACAATACCAGTGTGATCAATCACAATTGATCTCCGCTTTTTAGTTGAATTGAGACTAGATTAGTACAGTTGACCTAATCATTCAAGCCTTAATTGAGGTCATGGAGAATAGAAAAAACGTAAAAATTCTATAGCTTTAAGCTTCAAAACACAACAATTCCAAGCGGGACAGAATTTCTTCAGTTAGCGATCGCGCTCACCAAGATACTGCTTACTCGCCCAGGATAGGTCAATTCCATTCAAATCATCAAAAACTTCAACAGTCCTTGTTGTTAGTCTATTCTTAGTTTTTTCGGTCTCTATATGCTTAATAACTAGTTATTGAACAAGTCCAAATCTGTCACAGCCCCAAGACTGCTAGAAGATACCAATTTGGAATATTTCGCCAACACGCCTTTAGTGTAACGCGGGGCGGGGGGTTGCCAGTTGGCACGACGACGGGCTAATTCTTCTTCAGATATGTTCAACTGCAATAAACGAGCGGGTGCATCAATGGTAATACTATCGCCTTCTTCTACAAGAGCGATCGCACCACCCACTGCTGCTTCTGGTGCCACATGACCAACTACCATGCCATAAGTACCACCAGAAAAGCGTCCGTCGGTAATTAATCCCACAGCATCACCCAAGCCAGCACCGATAATTGCTGAGGTGGGAGCCAACATTTCTCGCATCCCAGGGCCACCCTTAGGCCCTTCGTAGCGGATGACTAGAATATCACCAGCTTGAATTTTTGTGATTTGAATCATAAAATGAACTTTTAGCTCAAGATATGCTTCAAAAAGAGC